>NZ_SOCN01000001.1:0-300000 GCF_004365095.1 Mycoplasmopsis mustelae | reverse complement strand
GAATCTATAAAGAATTTAACTATAAATACTGAAATTGAGTCAATAGAGAATATGGATGATTTTAACAAAATCATACTAACACCGCTACAAAAAATTGCAAATGATAATGCACTAACAATAGACACAGATAAAATTAGGAAGTATTTTGAACAAGAATACATAGAGAATAGAGATATTGAAACAACTTTAAAAGAAAATAAAATTTTAGTTCAAAGAATGATTATTAATAAAAATTATTTATCATTTAATACACCAGATCAAATGGTTAAATATAAACAAAAAGATAATAATATAACTATTGCTACAATATCGGATAGAGTTTTTAATTATAATTTTTCATTGAATGAATATACACCAAAAGTAAATGAAAATGAGGTTCTGTTCCAAGTTCTGGTAGTTCCTAAAAATTCTGTTATTAAACTTCAAGGCTCTTTAAGTTATAAAGAAGCAAATGACTTTTTAGTTAAAAATAAGGATTTGTTACCTAAACAAGCATAAATAAATTATAAATTTATTCAGAAACAGATAGAATTATTAGTTATGATAAGTTATTATTAACTCAACCACCTTTAATTAAAACAGTGATAAATGATAAACTTGAAACTAAGCAAACACAAACAAATATAGATACTATGATTTTACTAGGACAGGTGGGTGGTACCATCCACCTGTCCTAGTAAATATAAGTGTAAAGTAACTAGTAAATTTGCATAAATTTCTAATTTTAATGAAAAAAAATTTCACTTTAAAATTTATTCGTTTTTATATAAAACAACTCATATATTTTCGAGTGGTTTTTAAAAAGGTTTTATAATTAATTTGTTTAATTAATTATTTATAATTTTTTTAACAAATATACGCAATTCATCTAACTCGTCTAATAAGTTGTTAATTGCGTTTTTTATTTCTTCATCTTTAACATTATTTTTATTAAAAATTTCTAATAATTTATTAGCATATTTTTTCATTGTTTCATAAAATGATTTATTACTTTGTATTAGTTGAGACATTCTTTAAACTTCATGTCTAGATATATCTAAACCTTTCGATAGTGCTCAACTTTCATTTTCTGTTAACCATCTACCATCTAATTCTTTTGCTGTAAATAATGTTCTGCCGATTTTAAAAAATAAACTCAAATCAGAATTCATAACAAAAGAAATATCAGTTTTTCTATCTATATATTTTCGATTTCCTTCTGTATCAAATGGAGCTAAATTTTTGTTCTTGTATCTGACTACACCATTATTAATTTTTCTTGGTATTTCTATGAATATTAGTCAATTAGAATTTTTTCTTCCGTTTTTGTCAAAAACATTTTTTTATTCACCTTTTTACTTAAAGTTTCGTTGTAATAAAATTGATAAATTATCTTCTGCTTTTACTAATTCATTAAAAGTTTTTATATTTCTTTTTACTTTAAATGTTAAGATTTTGTCTAAAAGAGTTCTAAATGAGCTTTCTACGTGTGGTTTGTGAGTTGGATTGCTAGAATAAACTATTTCAATTCCTTTCTCTCTTAAAGTTTTTGAAAGCATTGTTTCTGTATCTTCGCTACCTCAAAATGTACGTCTTTTATCAGCATAAATCTTTTTAGGAAAACAAAATTTTAAGAATACTTTTTCTAATAATTTCTATATCCTTCGTTTGTTTCTTATTTACCAATATGAATAGCGAGTGAATATCCGGTTGCAGAATCTATTGCATGATATATGGTTACTTTTTCTTCATTTTTTAAATATGGTTCTTCTTGTGCATCGATTTCTATTATTTCCCCGAATGATAAATTCTTTGATTTTTCTAATAATACACGTTTCTTTTTAGCTAATTTTTCCAACTTTTCAATGTTAAATAGTATAAGATCGTGTTTTTTATCAATCTTTTTAACGGAGTTTTTTGCTATTTTTCTACCTAGTTTTGTTGTATGTGATGCTGTTAATCCTAAAAGGTTAAATCTTTTTATTAAATGTTGATATGAAATTTTGCTTCTGTGTTTTTCGTCTAAGAAATTTGTGTAAAACTCTTTTACTGTAAGTTCGTTTGAAGTTAATTCAATATCAACTAAATTCAGTGTAGTTTGTTTGTATAATTTGAAAATTTCTATAATTTCTTTATCACTAATTTTTAATTTTTTATCTATAAATTTATTTTTGTGAGAGAGAGAGCAATATTTATTGATTCTCCGGTTCCGATAGAATTTCTTATTTCTTTTTTATAATAAAAAAACACTTCTTATAGAAATTCCGAGTTTTATAGCTAGTTTTTTGTTTGTCTCATTATAGTTTTCTGAAATAGCAATTATTATATTTCTTTTCTTCTTTTCAAAATCAGTTAATTCTTTTGAATTTGCAATGTTAAATTTTATTTTCATAAAACTATTTTACATTCAAAAAAATTTTTTAATTAAAATTATGCAAAAATGAAAAATATTATCATCAGTGCAATAATAAAGATTATTCTATAGAAATTTAGTTTTTATTATCCTTTTGATAACACAAAAAAATCTATGTTAAAATAATATAGACAAAAGTAAAAAATGGAATATGGAAGAATAAAATAAATTTATTTTTATATATAAAATTAATGTTAAGTTTATGATTATCCTTTTAAAATTTTGTCAACATAATAAATATTAAAAAGGAAAACAATGAAAAAGAAAGTTAAGTTATTATTAGGTACATCACTATTCGCAGTTAGTATTTCACCAGTTTTTATATTTAGTCATCAACAAAAAAATGATGGAAAAATGTGGTATGAAAAAACAAACGGACTAAATTTGGAGGTTAGGGATACCTTTAATTTACAAAAAAGTTTATTATCTACTAATGTAGAAAAGAAAATAGACAATGATTTTGAATTAAAATTACTTTTAAATCATAATTTTGATTCAACCGATGATTTTTTTGATTCTAATTACATCAAGAAGCAAAATGAAGGATTTATCGAATCGCTAAAAAGAGTGGGTTTAAGGTTTAAACAGTACATCATTAGTGATGAAACACCGATTGTTTGAATGTATTTTGATACAGAAAAACAAAGAGAGGAGTTTGTAAATAAAACAAAAGAAAACAAAAAAATATATAAATTTATATTATTTAAAAACACACAAATTCATACTCCTGAAATGGTTAACTATCACCATGATTGATACTATAATGATGATTATGGTGGTGGTTATTATTATGATGATACAAAATATGATATCTTAAACAAAGATGATGCGTTTAAAATATTAAATTTTACAAAACAAAGGGAAAGGGATTTAAAAACCAATAGTTCTAGGGAAACAAGACTTGGTATTTTTGAGTTTGATTATGGATTCGGCAAAAGTATAACTAATAATTTTAATGAAAATGGAATAGAATTTTTACAAGATAAATATTCGACAGAAAAAAAGCACCCTATATTGGTTTCATCGATAGCAGCAGGTGATGAAGGTTTTGACACTAAATCAAAGATTGTATTTTCTGATTATACTAATAAACAAGGTGAATGACAAAAGTGATTAGAAAAAATGGTAAAAGACAAAAAATTGAAATTAATAAATCATAGTTATGGTAAATCTGATGATACACTTTATAAATTATATGATGAGAACAGTTATGTTTTGGATTATCTTTCAAGAAAATATGGTGTAGTAAATGTTTTTGCAGCAGGAAATGAAAATAATGATGAAGAGATAGAAAAAGATAAAAACATAAAAGTAAGGGGATGGATAAATGATTATCAACTATCATATAACTCAATTGTTGTTGGCGCACTTGATAGAAACTATAATTTTGATATAAAAGAAAATAGACTAGCAGATTATTCTAACTATAAATTAGATTCCGGTAATCCCCAGATAGCTAAACCGTTTGTTGTTGCTCCTAGTGGATATAAATTTAAGTATGAGAATGAATTACAAACCGGAACAAGTTTGGCAGCACCCGCTATAACAGGTATTATTTCAACTTTATTAAGAACTAATCCGGATATAGATACAGATATTTATAGAATTCCTGCTGTTAAAAGTATTTTAAGTGCTTCATCTATCTCGACGACAGATAAAAATCAGAAAATAAATAAAAATGGGTTCAGTAACAAGTATGGTGCAGGAATACCAGATTATGAAAAAATGCTCAAAGCAGTTAAAAATTTAAATTTAGTAACAGTAGATTATGAAAATACAAATGATGAGATATCAATAAATAAGACTTTTTTTGTCGAGAAAGGTAAAACAATAAAAGCATCGTTATCATGGTTGTTTAATGCAGGTTTACTAAAAAACAAAGAAGGAATTCCAACTTATAATCCAAATGTTAATTGGTGATTTTTTTTAGGATTAATAGGTGGAACTATTGCTAATGTAGTAGAAATTGAAAGATTAAAAAAAGATACAAATAACTGGAATTTATCTCACAAGAACGAGGACTGATTAAAACTAAATGAAACAAGAAAAAGACAAGATTCTTGATTTTCTAATTATGATTTATTTTTAGAAAAATATAATTGAAATTCTGGCTGAAAAGTTATAGCAAGTTCAGAATCTACTTCATCTAATGATGAATTGATCGCATATAGGACTATTGATTCAGGAAATTATAGATTAGTAGTAAGAAGAAAGAGTTCCGCATTATTTAAAAATTCTGTTCCAGATAGGTTGGCTTTTACATATGTTATTCAAGACTAAAAAAATGAAATTTATTTTATTAGGATCATTTTTATCTGGTACTACTGCTATTGTTTCGTCGTGTCTAAATTCAGGAACAAATTATATAAATTCACTACCAAGAAAAACAGCATATTTTAGTGATTTAATTAGATTAAAACAAGAAAAACAAAATATAACAACAAATAACAGTATTATTTTTGACCAATTTTTTCCTAAATTTTCAGAATTTGTAAATGAATATAGAAACTTTCATTTCTTAGATGGAACCTCAAATAAAAGAATTAAATCTATTAGTGATTTTAATGAATTTATCATAAATAAAATCAATACATTATATAAGGACTTTAATTTACCAAAATCAATGTCAGATGCAAAAATTAAACAAACCTTTGAATCTGACTTTTTAAAAGGACAAACAATAGAAGAAATTCTTGCACAAAATGATATTTTATTGTTCGAATCAAGCAACGCTTACTCAGCATCCTTTTTAAATTACTTTCTTATAGATACAAGTAATAAAAAAGAAAATCAAATAAGTATTCTTGAGATTAATCCAGAATATGTTAATAATCAATTCGGTTATGATGAACCAAAATTGTTAATAGCAAATAGAAACGTTTTTACTGTAATATTAATACCAAAAACACAAACATATAAAATTATTGAAACAAGTCAAAAAGAAAATATTAAATTACTAAATGATTTATATAATGAATTTAAGTATAAATTAGACAACTTCATCAAAGAATATGAAATTGATAAAAAACTTACGTTAATTCAAAAAATTCAGCAAAATCAAAATGTTACATTTAAACCATTTTCTTTTTTAGGTAAATTAAATAATGAATCTATAAAGAATTTAACTATAAATACTGAAATTGAGTCAATAGAGAATATGGATGATTTTAACAAAATCATACTAACACCGCTACAAAAAATTGCAAATGATAATGCACTAAAAATAGACACAGATAAAATTAGGAAGTATTTTAAACAAGAATACATAGAGAATAGAGATATTGAAACAACTTTAAAAGAAAATAAAATTTTAGTTCAAAGAATGATTATTAATAAAACTTATTTATCATTTAACACACCAGATCAAATGGTTAAATATGAGCAAAAAGATAATAATATAACTATTGCTACAATATCAGACAGAGTTTTTAATTATAATTTTTCATTGAATGAATATACACCAAAAGTAAATGAAAATGAGGTTCTGTTCCAAGTTCTGGTAGTTCCTAAAAATTCTGTTATTAAACTTCAAGGCTCTTTAAGTTATAAAGAAGCAAATGACTTTTTAGTTAAAAATAAGGATTTGTTACCTAAACAAGCATAAATTATAAATTTATATTACATCATTGTAGTATTATCACTACAATGATGTTTTTAATTAGATTTGTTGATAAAATTACAAAAATAATTTGAAATTGATATAATAAATGCGAAAGGAGTTTAAATGGTAAAAGTAGAAAAATCAAGAAACTCATCTATGTTAGTTAAAGCAGTGTTTAAAGGTGATAAATTTCCTGAAACATTAGTGCAAAAAGATGGAGTTTTAACAGAGTATTTTGATACAAATGAAGCAATAGTTTATTTTGCAGATGAGCAAAAATATAACTATGATGTAGTAAGTAAGTTTGCAAAAAATTTATTTGCAAACCAAGTAAGATGTTTACAAATTGACTTAGACAGTTTTGTGCGTGGTAAAGTTTGCATCCCTTGTGTAGTCGATGCCTTTACAAATGCTTTTAAATTTACAACTGCTGAAATTTATTCAGCAAAAACTGGACCTAAACCAGAAAAACATTCAGTAAGCTTTTTATCACTAGCTGATGAAGTTAGATATGCAGAAAAACTACATACCGCAAATGTTTTAGCAGACGCAGTAAATTTTGCAAGAAATTTACAAATACTACCACCTAATATTTGTAATTCAGAATTTTTAGCACAAGCAGTTGTTGATGACTTAAAACAATATGACAACTTAAAAGTTACAGTTTTAGATAAAAAAGCAATTGAAGCACACAAAATGGGACTTTTATTATCAGTAAACCGTGGAAGCGTGTATGAACCAAGAGTGGTTGTTATTGAATATAACGGAAATCCAGAATCAGAAGAAAAAACAGTTTATGTAGGAAAAGGAATTACTTTTGATTCAGGTGGATATTCATTAAAACCAAGTCGTGTAATGCTTGGGATGAAATTTGATATGTCTGGTTCAGTCTTTGTAGCGAGCGCTTTAAAAGCTATCGCACAACTTAAACCAAAAACCAATGTTGCCGCTATTATGTGTATTACCGATAACCGTGTTAACGGTGATGCTTCATTACCTGATTCTGTGTGAACTAGTATGAATGGTAAAACTGTTGAAGTTAACAACACCGATGCTGAAGGTCGTTTAGTAATGGCAGACGGACTAACATATGCTGTAAGAAATCTAAAAGCAACTCGTTTAGTAGATGTAGCAACCTTAACTGGAGCAATTTTAGTATCCTTAGGACATACTTATACCGGAGTTTGGGCAACTAGTGATAAAGCTTGAGAAGAACTTAAAGAAGCAGCCGAAAGCCAACACGAATTGGTATGAAGAATGCCTTTAGATGAAGCGTTCGCAAAAGAAATTCGTAATTCTGTTGTAGCGGATTTAAAAAACACTGATTTATCTGGTGTGGGTGGAGGAAGTTCATCTGCTGCAATGTTCTTAAAAGAATTTACAGAAGGTGTAGAGTACATCCACTTAGATGTAGCTGGAACCGCAGAAGTAGGTGGAAAACCTACCGGAGCAATGGTAAAAACCTTAGTGCAATTAGCCTTAAATTCAAGCAAATAATAATATTAAAAGCAGCAACTATGCTGCTTTTAATATATCCATAAATTCTTGCTCATTGATAACTTTAACACCCAACTTTAAAGCGTTATCTAACTTTGAACCAGCATTTTCGCCAGCTAATAAGTAATTGGTATTTTTTGAAATACTACTTGAAACTTTACCACCACTTCTTAAAATTTCATTTTTAAACCAATCGCGATTTTGTGATAAGGTACCAGTAATTACAAATACTAAATTTGCTAATTTATCACTTCCTTTGCTTTCGCTTTGATAATTAAATATACCATCTAAGGCAATTAATTGCATACGATTGTTTTCTTTGGATATAAATTGTTTTATACTTTCAACAATAATTGGACCAATGGTGTTAATTTCTAACAATATATCTAAATTAATGTTTATTAGATCACTTAATTTAGTTATTTTTTGTGCTATTAGTTGCGCAACAGTTTGCCCGATATTTGCAATACCAATTGCAAATAAAGCGTTAGCTAACTTGATATTCTTAGATTTCTCGATAGAATTTAAAATATTATCAATTTTTTTAAATTCGTTATTTTTTTTAGTATTTCCAAATGATTTAAACTTTGTAATTGCTTCTTTATGTTGTTTAAGTTCAAAAATTGAAACAAAATCAATAATAAAGTTATTTTGATATAAAAAGCGCACAATTTCATTACCCAAGGTTTCAATATTTGCACATTGTTTAGAACAAAAATGAATTAAAGCACGTATACGTTGCTCACTACAATTTTCATTAATACAAAATTGATCAACTTGTCCATCTTTTTCAATTAATAATGAACCACATGCCGGACAATTTGAAATTTTAGCAAATGCATTTTCAGAATTTTTTCTAACTAATGCAATTACCTTCGGAATGATTTCGCCTGATTTAATTACTAAAACTTTATCACCAATATTAATATTCATATCTAAAATATATTCATAATTATGCAAAGTAGCATTAGAAACAAGGGTTTGGTTTAATTCTAATTTTTCTTCAAAATTAGCTACATAGGTAATTTTTCCGGTTCTACCTACTGTTGTTGTTATTTCTTTGATGGTTCCAATTTTTTCTTCGGTTTCATATTTAAAAGCAAGAGCATACTTAGGAAATTTAGATGTGTGCCCTAATAAATCTCAATATTGTAGATTATTTAATTTAATAACAAACCCATCGCATTCAAACTCAAAATCATTTTTTAAATTTTTAAAGTCTTGTACATATCTTCAAATTTCATTAAAATCGCTACTATGATGCATATATGGACTTACTGGAAAACCTCAATTTTTTAATTTTTGTGTAATTTCGCTTTGGTAATTAAATTGATGTTCGTTTGCATTTACTATATCATAAGCAAGAATGGATAATCCGCGTTCTTTAACGATGTTTTTGTCTAATAATTTTAATGTTCCGGCTGTTGCGTTTCTTGGGTTAGCAAAAACTTTTTTACCTAATTTTTCTAAATTTTCATTAAGTTGCTTGAAACGTGTTTTAGATAAATAAATTTCACCACGTATTTCAATATCCTTTGAATAAGGAATTTTTTTAGGTAGCAAATTAATTTGAAAAATATTTTCAGTAACATCATCACCTTGTACACCATTTCCGCGTGTAACGGCTTGTATTAATTTTCCATTTTGATATTTTAGTGCGATTGATAAACCGTCAATTTTAGGTTCTAAATTAAACGCTAAATCAGAAATATTTACTTTTTGCTTAATATCATTTAAAAATTTAAAAACATCTTCTTTGCTATAAGCTTTATTTAGCGATAACATTGGTTTTTTATGACTGATTTTTGCAAACTTATTTGAGTTTCATTCACCTAGTTTTTGGGTAGGTGAATTAGGTAAAATAAATTGTGGAAACTGTTGTTCGAGACTTTCTAATGTTTTATATTCATTGTCATAAACTTGATCTGAAACACTAGGGTTGCCTAGTTGGTGGTATTCTCAATCTCACTGATTTAATTTATTAACAAGTCCTTGGATCTGTCTTTGTATTTCATTGAGTTTTGGTTGCATTTTATAATTATACATAAATTAAAATTCTCGTATTTGAAATAATAGATTATAGTAAAATTTATATTAAAGGAGCTTAATATGAGATCTAAAATCACAAGCATAGTTGTACAAAAAAATCAATGAATTAATAATCAAAATTTGGCCTTAAAGTTTTTAAATGAAGAAAAAAAACAAAAAAAAGTTACTCAAAAAGATATTTTAGATTTTGCGCTAAGAGGTGTTGTAACACTCGAACGAGAAAAATTATTTAGAGAAAACGTGCAAAATCGTGATTCGGGAGAATTGCATTTTATGCCAATTATTGAAAACGTGGAAATGAATCTAGAGTCTTTATCTTTTGATTTGAAAACTTATTATTTACCAAAAGGGTTTTTAGATAAAATTAATTTTGATTTTCAACCACAAGAATTTAAACTTACTGATTCCGAAGAAAGAATCAATGACTTTATAGAAAACTATATTCAAAAATATCAATTAAGAAAATATCGTAAAGAAGGAAAAATTCAAGAGAACGATCATGTAGTTTTATTGATAACTGATGTAAAAGCCAATCTCGAACAAAAGTTTGAACTTATTGCAAATTCAAAAGATGCAAAAACCTTAGAAGCAGCATTGTTAAATAAAGAGTTAGATGCTGAATTTGACTTTGAAATTAACCAAGATACCAAAAAAATAAAAATATTAGGAGTATTTTTTTATACAAACGAAAAACTTACCGATGCAAATGTCATTGACTTAGGAATTGAAAAAGTTCAAACTATTGCACAACTACGTGAATTTATGCACCAAAATCTAACTGAAGAAGTAGTTGTAAATTCAATATTTAAATATGGAGTAAATGTTTTATTAGATTTAAAAAAACACAATCCAAAACTTTTGTTACCTAAAGATTTAATAGAAAGTGATATTAAAGGTTTTAATTTTACAAAAGATTTTGAGGGTAATAAAGAACAAATTGTTCGCGAATCGTTAGAAGATTTTTATTGATTAAACGCAGTAGCATTAAAATTTAACTTATTCATTAGCTCACAAGAACTTAATGAAGAAGTTCAGAGAGTGCAACTTTCAATTAATCCCGTAATGTTAAATCAAATAGATACAAAAAAAATAGCAGATGCAATTTTATTTCAAAAAGTTGGTGCAGTTTATTTAGCTAAATATCAACCAGAAGAATTTGAAAAAATTCAAAAATACTTAAACTTTAAATAAAGGAAATTATGGGATTTTTCACAAAATTATTTGGTAAAAAAAATGTAGAACCAGAAATAAAAAATGAGTTATTTAGTCCTATTTCGGGTAAATTTATTAATTTGGTTGATATTAAAGATCCGGCTTTTTCACAAGGTGCATTGGGTGTAGGTTTTGGGGTTGAATTTCAAACTCCTTCTGGTTTACAAAAGGTTTTGGCGCCAGTATCGGGCGAAGTGGTTTTGGTATTTCCTAGTAAGCATGCAATTTGTATAGAAACGAAAAATAAAGCACATGTTTTAGTTCATTTTGGAATTAATACTGTAAAATTAGAAGGACAAGGATTAAATATTTTAGTTTCTCAAGGTGATAAAGTTTCTGTTGGTGATCCATTATTAGAAGTAGACATAGATTTAATCACTAAATCTGGGTATATCAGTGATGTTTTGGTTTTTATTCTACCAGAAAGTCATTATAAAAAAATTGAATTTACACCAGTTCGTGAGACCGGAGAAATGATAGAACAAACAAATTTAATTGCAAATTTTGAATTAAATTGTTTAAATTAAAAAACACAATTGTTTGAGTTGTGTTTTTTAATTTAAATCTATAACTTGTGTATATTTAGTGTGTGAATTTTCATCTTTTAAATAATAAACAAAAGATAGAATTTTGGTTTTATTATCAAATGTTGATTCACTAAAAACGAGTGATTTACTAGGATCTTTTGAGATAATTTTATCAAATCATTCTGGATTCTTTACTTCAAATAATCTGTTTTGTGCACTTGTTCCACCGGTAGCAACCCCAATAAATTTTGTACCTTTAAAATTAAATTTTTGCATGCCCGGGAAAGTTTTGTTTTTGTTAGATTTCTTTTTAATGTTTTTGTTAATAGTTGAAATTATATCACTATGTGTTTTGTTATTAATTATTTGAAGTGGAGCGGTTCTTAATTCAGCATCCGATTCACTTGTTTGTGTGTCATTAGGGACTTGTGAATTTTCTGCTGTTGTTACTGATTCGATGCTATCTTGTGTTGTTTCGCTTGCTTTTGTATTTGAGTCGGCAGGATTTGTGTTTTCGGTTGTTGATACAACGCTATCGTTTAAAGTGGTTGTATTTTCATCATTTTGAGTTGTATTTGGTTGAGTTGATGATTTTTGATCTTGTGAAACATCTGTACTATTTGTTTCAGGGGTGATTGATAACTTAAATTTTTGTGTATATTTCTTTTCAGAACCTAAAACTTTATAAATGAAGGTTAAGGTTTTAGTATTTTCGTCTCAGGTAGATTCAGTGAATTTATTATTTGCTTGCTTTCCTTTGTCATTTGCAACTTTTCCATCGCTTGTAATATCATTAATGTTGAGACCGTCCTTTGCTATAAAAAGTTGATTGTCTTTACCTGTGTTTTGACCTACAACACCTATAAAACCGTTTTTATATCTTTGTAACCCTGAGAATGTAGAATTTTTATTTTTAGTGAGATTTGCTTTAATCTTTTCATAAATCATTTGATCTGTAACGTTTTCTTTTTTAATTAAAGCGTTTTCGTTTATATCTGTTTGAGTTTGTTGGCTCGAATCAGACTGCTCTTTTTGTGTAGTTGATGAAACTAAAGCTGTTTGATTGTTTTGTGGTGATTCTGCTGACTGATCATTTTGTTCTTGGGTTGAATCCGCTTCGTTGGTTGTTTTTGCAGTAGGTTGTTGAGTTTGAGATTCAGATATTTCTGCATCTTTAGTGTGTAGTGTTTGATTGTTGGTTGTTTCACTACCGGAAGGTTCAGTATCTTTGTTATTTGTTTGAGAGGTTATGTTGGAGTTATCTGATAGAACAAATTTTTGAATGTGTTTTTTGGTGTTTCCAACAATCATATAAACAAATGTTAAAGTTTTAGTATCTTCATCTCAAGTTGATTCGTTAAAAATTTTATTGTTATTATTTGTTTCTTGTCCATCATTAGTTAATTGATTTATATTAATGTTCTCTTTAACCATAAATAGTTGATTTTCATTAGTTGTTCCCATACTTGCAACACCAATGAAACCTTTTTTATATTTTTGTAAACCAGGAAAACTACCCTTCTTTTTTATTGCATCATGTATCATTTTTAAAACCATTTCATTGTTTACATTGGCTTTAAACCTAAGTACTGTTTCAACCTGACTTGATTGTTGTTGCTTTTCTGTGATATTAGCTTCTTGTGAATTTGGTTGATTTTCGTCACTTGTTTGTTTGGTAGTTTTTGAATTATTTTGATTTTCTTTGCTTTCAGTGTTTTTGTTAATATTGTTGTTTTGTGTGGACGCATCAGTTGATTCATTTTCGTTTTTTGGTATTGTTTGCTCTGTATTAGGTTTCTCCGGTCCGTTTTCGGTGTTTCCTGTTGTGGTTTGTGGATTTGTATTTTCGTTTTCTTTGTTAGATTTTATTAAATTATTAAGTATGATTTTTTGCTCAAATTTTTGAGATAAACCAGCTACCATATAAATAAAAGTTATGGTTTTTGTTTGTTCGTCTCATGTGGAATTTGTGAAATGAACGCTTGCTTCATTACCATCTGGTGTAAGCTTTTTAGTATCTAAGCCATCTCTAGCTACAAATAATTGGTTATCTTCTTTATAGCCACCACTTAAAATTCCAATAAATTGTGGTTTACTACGGTATCTTTGTAATCCTGGAAAAACACCTTTTTTCTTAATTCTTTCTTGTATTTTGTCATAAATTTTCTGATCACTAACACCTGCTTTTTTTACTAATGCATTACTTCAGTCAATTTGATTTTCAGTTAGTTTTTGTGATTGTTCAGGTTGAGTTTCTTTTTCGGTTGATAATTGTGGTGATGGATTTGTTTCTGAGTTAGTCTCTTTATTAGGTATCTCTGTTTTTTTGTTGTTGGTTTTAGTTTGATTAATTTCTTTATTTTCTTTATTTGGCTGTTTTGTTTCTAGTTGTAAAGGTTCGGTTTTTGGTATAGGTTGAGAAACAATAGGATTTTTATTGTTTTTTTGCTCTTTTGGTTTGTCATTTTTAGTTTCTAATTTATTGTTATTAGTGCAACTGACAGTGATTGTTGTGGGTGCGGTTGCTAATGTTATACCAACAAAGATTGTTTTTCATTTTAATTTTTTACTTTTCATTATTATAGTTGCTTTTAACTAATTTCCTTTCTTGGATCGTTTTGTTGTTAAATTATAATAAAGCCGATTTTATAAACTAAAGAAATGACAAAAATTAAGATGAAACTTTTATGAAAAAAAAAAAAAAAAAAAAAAAAAAAAAAAAAAAAATTTTATAAAAAAAAAAAAAAAAAACACAAAAAATTCCACAATTTTATTAAAGAGATACTGAATATAGGTTTAAAAAACTTATAAAATCAAAAAGTAATTTCCACATATTTAAACATTTATTCGACTAAGAAGAAACAAAATTTAAAATAAAAAAGAAACAAAAAATATTTTAATTTTTATAGGAATTTATTATAATAAGAGAGCACTTTTTACATAGGCACTATAGCCAAATGGCCAAGGCATGGGTCTGCAAAACCTTGAGTGCGGGTTCGAATCCCGTTAGTGCCTCCAAAACATTTTATGCGCCCGTAGCTCAATTGGACAGAGTGTTAGGTTACGGCCCTAAAGGTTGCGGGTTCGACTCCTGCCGGGCGCGCCATATGTGTAAGCATCAAAAAAACTATCAATAATTGATAGTTTTTTATATTTTCTTACGATGTTTTTGTTTTTCTCCATTAATATGACATTTACGGCAACGTGCTTCATATTCACTATCACCAACCATATTTAATTCTTGGTTTTTATCTTTACGGAATGAAAAAGCTGCATCGGTTTTACATTGCAAACAAACAGCTTTGAGTTTGCTAATATCATCAGCAATTGCTAATAGTCCTGGCATTACACCAAAAGGACGCCTTAAAAAATCCATATCTAAACCAGATACAATCACACGCACACCATTTAAAACAAGCTTATCAATGACATCAAAAATTCCATCATCCATAAAATTTGTTTCATCGATTGCAACGGCCTTATATTCATTATTTCAATGATCTAAGATTTCGGTTGATTTTTTTATAACAATGGCTTTATATTTTGCACCAGTACGACTTACAATTTTATTTTTATCAAAACGAGTATCAATATTTGGTTTAAATACAATTGTTTTAATTTCTGCAATTTCTAAGATTTTTAGTCTTTTTAATAATTCTTCAGTTTTTCCAGAGAACATTGGTCCTGTAATTACTTCTAGTATTCCATCGGGTCTTTTTAAATTCATTTTTCTCCTTGTTTTTTAATGATATATTTTTTTTATAAAATTATGAAATAAAAATTAAATTTTATTATTTTCAAAAATTTTAATTAAATTTTGTTATACTTTCAAAACAATTAAAAATGAGGTAAAAATGGTAATTGGTATCAGCGGAATGATTTCGAGCGGTAAAAGCACACTTTCTAAAAAAATAGTGCAGCATTATCAAAGCGCATGAGTGTTAAATGAATATGAACATGATGACGTTATTTTTAACACTTTTTTAAAATGGCTATATGAGCAAAAACCAAATTTGACGATGGCATTGCAAGAATATATGGTTGAAAACCACACAACTCGTTTAGAACAGCTTTTTGACGAATTTAAAGGTAACCAAGGTGATTTTGTCAAACAACATATAATTTTAGATCGCTTTAGTTTGGAACATTTTGTATTTGCGCAAGTGAATTTGGTGGCAAAGGGCAAAGTTTATTTAGATGGTTTTCAAAGGTTCTTTAACCAAATAGTTAAACCTGAAGATTTGCCAGATTTAGTAATTTATTTAGATATGAGTTTTGAAACATTTGAGAAAAGATTGTTTGCACGTAATAGAAATGTTGAAATAAAGAACTATGGATTAAATAAAAATTATTTTATTCAACTTTATATGGTTTATAAAGAAATTTTTATTCAACAAGTTCACAAATACAATTTGAATTATGCGATTATAGATACTGATCATTTAACAGAAAAACAGGTTTTTGAAAAAGCTATAGAAATAATTGAAAACTTTGATAAAAATAAGGTTAGGGCGAGATAATGGTTATTGCAATTTGTGGAATTAGTGGAAGTGGTAAAAGTAGCATTATCAAAAAACTTACTAAAATTTATCCAAATTCAATGGGTGTTGATATTTTGTATCCACAAGATGATGTTATTAAACAATTTTTACATTGAAGATATAATGGTTCGTTAAATACGAATATAGCTTTTTCATCATATTTATTAGAAAGTTGTCAACAACGTTTTGATCAAGCACAGCAAAAATTTAAACAAAAATTTAATCATTTAGATGGAATTTTATTTTTAAAAAGAATTAGTATTGAAAATTATATTTATACAGCCGTAAAATTAAGACAAAAGAAACCTAAATACTTGAAAGCATTTGATGAAATTTTTGACTCAATCGCTGATTTGGCGGATAAACCTGATTTAGCAATTTTTTTAGATGCAAGTTTTAATTACATTAAAACTAATATTTTAAAATATAGTCAAATTAAAAAAAGACAACATTTTTTTGCTAATTTAGAATATTTTGAACAAGTACATCAAAGCTATAAAACAATGTTTGTAGCATTAGCAAATAAGTATGATATTAAATATAAAATTCTAAGTTTAGATTTATTTTCAAAACCAAAAGATTTTATTAATGCAATTACAGAGATAATTGATGAGCATCAAAACAAAAGTTAAAAATTTTATTTTGTTATAAGTAAGATGAAAACTAAAACAGAGCATAATTTTTCGTGCTCTGTTTTAGTTTTCATTATGAATTTTTCTTAAAATGGCGTCAATCCTTTCTCCTGTTTTTGAAACATCATCTAAATAAAATTTAATTTCAGGTGCTTTTCGTCAATCCAAGGACTTTGCTAACATTTTACGAATAAATGAAGCCGCATTATTTAATGCTATTAACCCTTTTTGTGCATTTCCTGATAAATTTACATAAACTTTTACTAAACCTAAATCCGATGTTAAAACAACATCCATAACCACTGGATCAATAATGTTTACATTTGTTAAATCATTGGATACAATGTTTGCGATTAATTGATGTATTTGTGATTCTTTGCGCTTTAAATTAATTTCGTTCATAAAATAATTATATCTATTTACTTAAAAAAAGTTATAAAAAAATGGCGATCACGAGAGGATTCGAACCTCCGACCACAAGCTTAGAAGGCTCGTGCTCTGTCCATCTGAGCTACGCGACCACTAAAAATAATTCTATCATATTTTCACTAAATTTATAATTTATGTATAAAAAAAGTTTAGCACGAAGTTGGCTTGCTAAACATTCACTATAATTTGTCAAATAATAATACCGACAATAACACACAAAGCAAAGATTGAAAAAATAGAAATAATATATATTCAGGTATTTTTTTTATATTTTTTAATCGCTTGTTGTGGTAAAGTGTTTTCTCTAATAATTGAATCAATTAATGTTGTATATTGTAGGTTGATTTTGTTATTAGTTTGGTCTTGCGCTGATTTTTGTTTTTTAGACATTTATTACTTATCCAAATCTAACATTAAACTGATTGCAAACGCGTCTGGTCCAGTGTGTGCAGCGATTAATGATGGAGTAGTAACAATTGATGATGTTTTAGGAAATTCATCTGATGTGATAAATTTGTTTACTTCATCGCTTATTCCGGTAACTAAATCTACAAAAATTCTAATATCTTTTGCATATGATTTTAATTCATCAATATATTCATTAACTAAATCAAAAGCCTTATATACTGCGTTTTTAAAATTTTGTTTAATAGCAATAGACTTAACTTTTCCTTCTTCATTATAATTTAAAATAGGATAAACTTTAAACTTCGATAATAGAAATTTTTTAATTCCTGAAAGTCTACCTCCCTTTAATAGAAAGTCTAATTTATAAGGTACGATAAAGGTTTTTGAAGTTTCATTAATATCGTTTAATTTTGTGAATAAATCATTAATAGTTGCACCGTTTTCATACATTTTTTTAAAATGTTCTACAGTTCTAACAATTTGATTTCCAACTAAGTGATTTTCCATTACAAAAACGTTTTGACATTCTGTTGCAATTGAAGAAGCTTGAGAAAAAGTATTTGAAAGATGTTGTGATAAACCTAAATAAATAACTTCATCATATTCTTTTGATGCATCCTTGATAATTTTTTGCATCTTTTCTAATTTTGGTAAAGATGTAGTAATTTTGGTTGCTGTAGATATTTTATGTAATAGTTCTAAGTTATCATCAAAATCATCTTCGTATAAAACTCCGTCAATTTCAATTTGGAGAGGTAAAAATTTAAATCCTTTTTCTTCAGCTTGTTTAGCTGATAAACAAGAAAAAGAATCTACAATAATTCCTAATTTTTTCATTATTAAATTATAATTCATAATATTAAACATATAAATAAATTATTAGCTAAAATATTTAATGCAAAATTTAGCGGATTATTTTAAGAATTCATCAATTTAAAGGTTAAAAAATATATAATTGAATAATATGAAAATGACCGAAGAAAAACTCAAACATTGACATTCTTTTTATACTAACGAAGGAATATGTTTTATTCCTTTTGCTGAATTTCTAGAAAACATTAAAAAAGCAAGCAGAAAATCGACAAATCAAGCTAGAGCGTCATACAACGGAATTGAATTTTCAAGTGATGATCTTTTTAGTCAAAAATCTTTAAATATTTATTCCTTGATTGCTATTACAAAGACTTTGCTAGAAAATTCTAAAACACGCAATAAAACCATCTTAATTGGTAGTGATAAAAGTGTGGATAATAAGCTTTTATCTAACTTAAAACGTTCGATATCAAGTAAGCGAATTAGAGTGTTGGAATATAACACTGAAGAAATTAATGAATTTATAGTATTAAATACTAGTTTAGATGTCAAAATTGACTTTTATTTATACCTAAAAAAAAGTTTAATTAATAATAAATACTATTTAAAAATTTATCAAAACCATTGTATGTTAGATTTACAACAGCAAAGAGATTTGCTTTTGCAAGCTAATGAATTTGATAAAGAAATTATTTTGCAAAACTATGAAAATACAGCAAAATTAAAGATAGAAAAGTTTTTAACTTTTTATGATTTAAAGTTGCAAAATAAATTTCAGTCATTAAATCAACTGCAATCTGGACATAAAAATTTAAATATTAAAACTTTTTTAAGAGTTCCGCAGGACGAATATTTTCTTAATACTATTTTAATTAATCAAGGTTTTAATATTAAAAAAATAAGCAATATATATGTAGAACTTAGTGATAATTATTTATTTGGTTTTTTTAAAAAAATTCAAAACTTATCAAATAAAAGTCAAATTACGGACATTATAATTGTTGGCGATAAAAAAAGTAGGTTTAAAATATACTTTAATATTAAAAACAAACTGATTTATATTTCAAACGATGAATTGTTATATTTATATATAAACTTTTATTTCTTAACTTGAAAAAAACAAAATAAATTACAGGATAATAAATTAATAATTCCGCATCATACTTCGCAAGGTATTATTAATTTATTAAAAACTTTTAATATTAAATATTCATATCTAGAACATATTGAAAATAAAAATATTTTATTAGCCAACTTTTTGGACAATTATTCATCAAATTTAGATAACTTTTTAGACTTTAGTAATTATCAGTTTATTTTAGAGATTTGTTTAATGGCTGAATCATATAAAAACAATAATAATTTATTAGACTATAAATATTTAAAAATGCGCAAGTATTTTAGTGATTATGTTTTTGCGACATATACTTTTAGAACTAGTTTTGATGTACTAAAAAATATTGATAATTTGTTTGTACCTATGCAAGCACTGAGATGGGGTTTTAAAATAGTAGATGTAAATGTTTTTAATCATTCTGTAGAGTATCTGCATGAATTTATCCAATTAAAAATTACTGAAAAAAGAAGTGGTATTTATATTATTAATATTTTTTATGACTACGCAAATGAAAGTCTTGTTTTAAAACAAGAACAACATTCATCTAATTACAAAGTTTTTAAATTATGACCTAAGATAAAGGCCAGAGTTTTAAATCATCTTTTATTAATGGAAATTAAAAAACTTCTCTCGAAAAATACACCAAAAATAGTAAATAAAAAAGATTAAATATAAATGTTGTAAAATATTAATAATATTGAAAGGATGTCAAATGATTACAAAAATTAAAGGAACAAAAGATTATGATCCTATTGAATATCAATATAAACAAAAAATTATTGACATTTTTAAGACTATCATTTATGATAATAATTTTCAAATGATAGAAACTCCGATTATTGAATCATGCGAACTATTTAAACGTTCAGTTAACGGTTCAGAAATCGCCCAGAAACAAATGTATGAATTTAAAGATAAAGCTAATCGCGAACTTTGTTTAAGACCCGAAGGAACAGCGCCATTTGTGCGTGCTTACATTGAAAATAATTGACAAGAATTATGAAATCAAAAATTTGCTTATTCAATTCCGATGTTTCGCTATGAACAACCACAAAAAGGAAGGTATCGTCAATTTTATCAGTCAGGAATCGAATTTGTTGGTGAAAAACATTATCTAAAGGATTATTTTGTTATAACAATAGGGATTTATCTTCTAAATGCATTAGAAATTCCATATGTTTTAAAAATTAATTCAATTGGTGATAAACAAGCTCGTCAAAAATATGAACAAGCACTATCGAAATATTTAAAACCATACTATAACGAACTAAGTTTTGAATCTCAAAAACGGTTTGATGAAGGAAGGTTTTTAAGAATCTTAGACGATAAAAATGATGCAAAATTATATTTTATAAAGAATGCTCCAAAAATAACCGATTTTATCAGTAAAGAATCAAAAGAATACTACCGAAAAATAGTTGAAAAATTAAAAGACATAAATGATATGAATGATGGGGCTATCCAAGAAGATGTATCTTTAGTTCGTGGTTTAGATTACTATGATGAAGTAGTTTTTGAATTTGTCGCAAAAGACAGAAGATATAGTAATCAAGGAACCCTAATTGGTGGGGGTAGATATTCAGGCCTTTTTGCAGAATTAGGTGGACCGGATGTATCTAGTGTTGGTTTTGGTTTTGGAGTTGATCGTTTAATTGATTTGCATAAAGAAATCCATCCATTAGAATTAAGTGGTATTAAAGAGAGTTTAAATAATTTAAGCGTTTATGTTGCTTCTAGCATTGATGATAATCAATTAGAGCTATTTATGGATAATGTTTTTGTTGCTTTAACGAATTTTGGTGTCTCAGTGCATCTAGATTTTAAAATTCAAAAAACCAAAAGAATCTTCGAAAAGGCTAGAAAAAGAAATGCTACTGTCGTTATATATGATGATAGTGAACTGGGTAATGAAATGTTTTATGCCAAAGATTTAAAAACAGGAAAACGTGTTGTTTTAGACTTTAGTGATGAAGGTTTAGAAGACTTAATGAAATTTTTAAAAGAAACAAGAATTAATTATAGCGAAGACAGATACGCAGAATTTCAAAGCTTTTTAGGTGAAGAAGATGAATAAAACAATTAATAATAATCAACTTAATTTAAGTAATTTAAATCAAAAAGTAACGTTATATGGTTGAGTTGCTAATAAGCGAAAATTAGGTGGATTAAATTTTGTTGATCTACGTGATAAGTTTGGCATCACACAATTAGTTTTCAATCAACCGATTGTATTTACTAAAGAAAGCGTTTTGGAAGTTACTGGCACCGTAGTAGCTCGTAAAGATGCAAATTTAGAATTAGCTACTGGTGAAATAGAAGTTGTAGTAGAGTCTTATAAAGTTTTATCGACAGCTAAAGAATTGCCTTTTCAAATACGTGATGATATAGAAGTTAAAGAAGAACTACGTTTAAGACATCGTTTTTTAGACTTACGTCGTCCAATGATGCAAAAAACTATTGCGCTTAGAAATCAAGTTATTTTTGCAATGCGTGAATATCTACAAAATAATGGTTTTTTAGAAATAGAAACTCCAATTTTATCAAAAGCTACTCCTGAAGGAGCGCGTGATTTTTTGGTTCCAACTCGTAATCATAATGCTTTTTATGCCTTACCACAGTCACCACAACTCTTTAAGCAACTTTTAATGATTTCTGGTTTTGAAAGATATTTTCAAATTGCAAGATGTTTTCGCGATGAAGACTCACGCAAAGATCGTCAGCCGGAATTTACTCAACTTGATATTGAAGTAAGTTTTATGCAACCAGAATTTTTACAAACCCAAATAGAAGAAATGTTTCAATATGTACTTAAAAAAGTTAAAAATATTAATATTAAAATTCCATTTGAGCGCGTAAATTATGATGATTGTATTCGCGATTACGGAAGCGATAAACCCGACTTTCGTTATGATGTTAAATTACAGGATATTAATGATTTTTGCAATGATAGTAATTTTGATATTATTAAAAATGCCCCAGTAAAAAGATTGCTTAAAATTACAGAAATAATTAATAAAAAAGATTTTAAAATTTTAGAAGAAATTGCTAAAAAAAATAAAGCCAAAATTTTATTTTACTTTAGTATACAAGGAAATGAAATTGTTGCCACAAACTTTGCACATAAAGTATCTGATTCTATACATATTTTTTTAAAAAACTTTGATAAAGTTGATGGAACTTATTTTATTGTTGCTGATACATATGAGAACGCTTCACAAGCGCTTGGTGCTATACGGGTAGAATTAAACTCTTGATTTAATTGAGCGCGTAATGAGTATAATTTTAAATGAATTACACAGTTTCCGATGTTTGAATATGATGCTGAAAATAACAAATGAGTCGCAGCACACCATCCATTTACTCAATTTGATCATCCGATGCAAGAAATTGATTTATTACCAAAAGAAAAAGTTAAAGCTCGTAGTTATGATTTAGTTTTAAACGGTTTTGAATTAGGTTCAGGTTCTGCGCGAATTTATGATAAAGATATGCAACAGAAAATGTTTGAACTTATTGGTTTAAATCAAAAATCACAAGAAGAAAAATTTGGTTTCTTTTTAAAATCCTTAGATTATGGTGTTCCGCCTCACTGTGGAATTGGTTTAGGAATTGATCGGATCATAATGATTTTAGCTGATTTAAATACCATTCGTGATACTATAGCGTTTCCTAAAAACTCTAAAAATGAAGATGTTTTTACTCAAGCGCCTTCAAGTGTTGAAGAGAATCAATTACAAGAATTATTTCTAAAAACAATTACAAATAAAAACGGCTAATATATTTGATATATTAACTGTTTTTTTATTTTTTTTAAAACAAATATCCATAAAAAATTTTTTCTTCAAAAATAAATTAAAAAATTTTAAAAAATAAAAAAATAAATGAAAAATTCGTAATTTACTATATAACCTAACAAAAAGAATTGTATTTTGTTGTTATATAAAAGTAAATAAGGTTTAGAATTTGATAAAATTAATAAGAATATTATTTTTATATTCAAACCAACTTAAAAAAAGAAAGGAACTATGAAAAAAATCAAACTAAGTTTGAAGGCGAAGGTTTTACTATCAGCCGGAATTATTGCAAGTGCTTCAGGTGTCGCTGTAGCATCAATGTATGCATATGCAAATAATTCTGATGAGGTAAAAGGTTCATATCTCGCCATAACTGAAAAAAAATTAAAAAATGATTATTCTCAGATTTATGACGCAAATAGACACCTCAAACCAGAGATTTCTATTTTAGATCCACTAAAAAAATACCAGGTGGGGTTCATTTCTGATGATTATGAAAATTTTGGCTTTATTGAAGACAAAAAAAAGTTATATTCATTTGACGAATTCTTTGCAAAATATTTTGAAAGATTCAAAGAAAGTTTTATCCTTGAAGTTAAATTTGGATCATTCAGTTTCTTTGATGAATATGTTTTAGCAGTTAAACCTAGCAAGTTTATCGAGTTCAGTAAATGATTTATTAACACCGTTGCGTGGGGGCCGGATTTATTAACCTTAGAGAGTTTTAGGTTAGTTCCCGGGGTTGAACAAAGTGGAAACTCAATCACCTTAGGATCGCATTCAACAGTGCATAAAGAGGTTAGTGAAATAAAATTCTTCCCAGATGCTTTTTTTGGTTCAATGCCAATTTACTCAATTCTTTCGGGAGCAGGTAATGGTCGTGATGCTTTAACATATTCATTGTTTAAAGAACAACAAGACAAGAAAACTATTGACGAATTTTTAGCATCTATTCCAACAGCATCTGCGATTTATAACGCAATCTCAAGGGCTCCAAGAACATATAATTCATTTTTATCATTAGCATTACCTTATAAGTTAATTAATAAAAAATTTAAAATATTACCAGATACTAAAAATAAATTCAATGAAAATACTCTTGTATTTGCGGACAACATTACCCAAAAGCAATTCAATGATATTAAAACACAATTAAACTTAGCTGATAATGTTACTTTTGATTCCTTAATAGAAACTACAGTGACTTCTGCTATTGCAAGCGATACAACTACAACAGTTGCCGGAAATTCAAATAAACTAACTGAACCTTTATTAATTGTTACATTTGATTATAAACCAGAAGGTTCACAAGATTCATTTTCATTTATAATGAGAGAAGGTAATGTTAGTCCTCAATGGGATATAACATATCATACATTTAAAAAAGCGGTTGATGCTGATATTGCTCACTTTTTAGATTTTTACGACGTTAAAGCCTATGAAAATAAAGAAATTTGAGCATATATCGATTCAAACGATAAAATAAGTTTATTTAAATCAAAACTAGAAGCAATCAACAACATCCCAGAACTTAAAAATTGAGAAACTGCTACTGCCGAAGTAAAAAGTAGATTAGGCGCATATTTAGTTAAATCTATTGATGTTAAGGACGCTGTATTCACTACAACCTTAGAAAATGTAGAAAACAAAAATAGTTTTTCTTTATCTTTTGCTGCAACAACTATAACATCACAAGAAAAAGATTTATTAGATGAGTTTAAACATGCTGTAGGTTATCAAGGGGCTATTTCGCCAATTACTTTACAAGCTGGACCAGAGGATATTTCGATCTTAGATGAAAACGGGAAACCAAAACGCGGTTTATCGACCAGAAAATATGATGTTTTTAACGAAGCATACACTGGATTAATTGACAAAGTTTTAGCAAAATATCCGCACTTAGCTAAAAAACTAACTGGACCACATGTTGCTAAAAAATTGAATGCAAAAGGATACTATGAATATTCATTAGAAGATGGTGACTATATTGGTTTTAGTGAAGATGATAGAATTGGGCTTCCGTTAGTTTTAGGGGCTACTTTAAAAGATTTTGATGGAATTTCAACTGAATTTTTAAGATATGTAGCAACTCACGAATATGGACATCACTATACATTAGATGAATCACAAGCTTTAAATCAAGATTCAAATGCAGTAGTTGTGGGTGGAATTTCACCACGTAATGGAATAAGTGAATCATCATATTATTCAGCTGAAGCGTTGCGCAATTATTTAAAGGCTAGAACAACATTGGATTTTGTTAGAGTAAATGCTTTAGGAGAGCAAACTGATAGTACAAATACTAATGGACAATATATTAAGTTTTTATTTAAAAATAAAGATACTGGACAATATGTTCGAGAAACAGAAGATCAAATTTGAGGGAATGCTTCACAGAATGCACATATCGAAAGTGTGCTTTCAAATAAACAAAGACGTTTTTTACAAGATTTTGATGGACTTAAAGAAGCAGCGAATCAAAGAAAAACCAGATTAGGAAATTTATTTATTGCAAACTCTTTCGATGAAAATTCAGGAACAATAAATCCATTTATTAGTGGGACAGCTAAAACTTTTGAACCAGTTATAAATGGCGATACTACTAGTTATGTTTTTAAAGATTTAGATATAAAGAGAGTTATTAAAGAAATTAAAGATGGAACTGGACAATCAATTGAAAATGCAATTGAAATTACAGATTCAAACAATTTAACTATAAATGTTGTAGATTTAGTAACTGAAACCATTGATGGTCAAACAGTTACTAAAGCAACCAAAATTAATGTTTTTAACAGAGATGGAAGTCCAGCGATTAATGTTCCATTAAACGAACCACTCGATAAAGCTAGCCAAGATTACATTAAAGCACAGACTAACATTATTAAAGAAAGCATTATTAATTTAGTTAGAGCGAATTTCATAGATTCAGGATGAAATAGTAATACCACAGATTTTGGTGGATCAATTGGTTTTTCATTAACTAACTATTCTGATCGTACCGATTTAAAAGGACTAGCCGCTAACTTAAAAGATAGAGCGAACCCTATTGAATATGATCCAGCTACCAATAATATTGATTCTGTCTTTAATCCAAATGTAAAAGATAAACGTAAATCATGAGAATATGCTGGATTCACTGCTGGTGATAGTGTGTCTAATGTCCTTTCTGATATGTTTGCGGTTACTATAGGTATTGAAGATGCTAGAAGTAAGGGAACACGTAGTAATCCAAAAAAAGCTCATATTGAAGGTGCTTTGTACTCTCAAATTCAAGATGTTTTAGTTTTTGTTGATGCTAAGGATAAAACTAAAATTAAAAGTTCTTACACATTTCCGTTGATTGAAGGAAATAAGTTTTTATCAAATCAAGTATGAGATAAAAATGATGTAATGACTGACCAATTACATAGAACTTTTCAAAGATATAACATTCCTGCTACTGGGATATATCAAAACAACCCAATTTTTAGATTCTTGCTCTCAGGTTTAAAATTATTTATTAGAAACAATAACAATACTCCTTATTTCCATTACCTAGGTGCAGATAATTCAGTAAGTAATTCGGCTGAAATTACACAAGCATATTGAAGAGCTGGTCGAGATCCAAAGGCACGAAATACGTTACATAATTTAACTCAAAAAATTTCATTCAATAACTTTGATAATTTTTCAGAAGGAAATGACTCCTTATATGCGGCGTTTAATTTAAAAATAAAAGCAGAAGTGCATGACGGTGAAAAAACAGCAACCACAGCGGTTTTTGAAACTTTTGAAGATATGATTGATTTTAGTTCTATTGATTATTCAAAAGCAACTTACATTAAAATGCAACCAACCGAAACCGGAACAACCGCCATCTTTAATTGAGATATCAATTATGTAAAAACTAAATTTGATTTCAATGCATTTAAAGAAGCAGTAGCAACTTCACAAGAAAACGAACAACAAAAACAATTTATTGCAAATGCTGATGATCAAACTTTAGCTAACGAAATAATGCGTAGATTTAGACATTCTAACTACTTTTTAACAGTTAAAGATTTTAATCCTGCAACTGAACTAGAAGCAAATAAAGCAATTCTATCAGATACGTACGGAATTACTTATTTAAATCCAGAATTCAAAAATATTTTCTCTTTTGAAGCAAAACCTGCAGCTGATGGTGATAGAAAATATACTGCCACAGATTACCAAAAGACATTTAGAGACTATGTAGTGAGCACATTAGGTGAAGAAGGAAATAATGAGAAATTAGTAAATTCAGTTGTTGCAACTTTAAATTCACAAGATTTATATCGTGTATCAGGTAATGTTTTAACATTCTGAAACCGTGGTCAAACTAGTTTAAATCGTCCGCTTGAATGAATTTATGCAAAATTCCGAAACGGACAACCATCATCAGATGTTTTAAATTACAATCAAACAAGAGTTGAACCACAACTTCAAGATAAATTTACTGATTATGTTTACAATATTTCAGAAACCTTAACTAGAGATTTTGTTCAAACTACATATCTCCCATCAACTGTAGATTTTGAAAATTTACCAGGATATATGACTTCGGTAAATGAATCATATACTGGTTTAGATTATGTAGTGGATGCGACTAAATTAAATGTATGAAATGATAGAAAAAATGATCCTATCGCAATTTATAAAGGGGTTTATAACGCAGTTAAAGCAGCCAAATTTGATAATTACTATCAACAAATTAAAGAAGTTTCATTATTAACATATCAAGCTGAATTACCTATAAAAGATGAAATAGCTAAAGCAAATCTTGAGTTAGATAAAGTTAAAAAAGAAATTGAATCACAACAAAACGAGCTTAAAAAAGCTACTACACAAGAACAAAAAGACGCAATTAATGCAAAAATTCAAGAACTTAATTCAATTAGCGAATCATTTACCAATAGCGTTGATAAAAACAATAAATTACTTAATGAACTTATATTAAATAAAAATAAAGTAGTTTTACCAATTAAAGATGTTGCATATAATGACACATATAAAAAACCAAATAGCGTTTTTGAAAATACCGAATCTAGAACAAGTTCATATTTCGGGAAATTTATAACCCAAAGCAACGGATATTTCAAAGATAGATTTGAGAAATCAACAATCGGTATGGAACTTTATGATGATTTAGGAAACGAAGTGATTGATAATGAAATTTCATTAAAAGACTTTGAAAGTAAACCGATTACATCTCGCCCAAGAGCATTCTTTATTTCCCAACTTTTAAACTTTGGAGTATCAAAAAGAACTGTAACCGGAATCTTTAGAAACAAACGTTTAGATGCCTTAGCGCTTTATGGGTTTGTAAAAAATGCAGACGCACAAAAAATTAAGAAAATTCGTTTCACTGATACTTTAACAGGTGAACAAAAATTCTTAACAGTTAACTTTAAAGATACAAACAACATTTTCTACCTTAAAAAGCAAGGTGATATTAACTCAAAAGTTAGAATTGAAGATGAAGGCTATACTTCATGAATTTCAGATTATGGAATTATGGCTAAATACCGTAACACTTTATTAGATCCAAAACATAAATACTATGCACAATTTGTTGATGAAAACAATAACGCGGTTTCAGACTTAAATATCGGAGACTTTGAATATCTTTCAGAAAACGGGAAAACTGGAGAACAAGCTTCGGTTAAAATTAAAACAAACAAAGATCCAAAAACACAAGATAAAGGTAAAACCATTATATATATTGACTATCAATTTAACATTACAGGATAAAAGGGGGAAATTTGAAAAAAAGGTTATGATTTAAAACGTTTAGTTTAGCATCTGCTGCTTCAATAGTTGCTGTGGCGGCATCGTGCGGAACTGATTCGTTAAAACAAAATAAGAGTTATAGTTCGACTGAATTTACTTCTAATTTAACCAAGAACATTGATTATGATTTTGGTTTAGCAACCGAACCTATTAACAATTTAAACTATATTAAATATAATTCAATGAACAAAATTTTACCTTCTCTTGTAGACTCCTTTATGAAAACTGGACCAAATAGGGAATTAAAATCTATCCTTAAAATCAAACAATTTGACTTTGTTTCAGTAAGTACAGATGGGACATTTACCACTGATGCTTCCGGCGAAAAACAACCAAGCTCTAATTTTGATGATTTCTTTAGACTTAATAAAAGTGAACTATCAACAGATAATGGATATGGTAGAGTTCAGGGAAGTTGATATGCGTTACACGATTTAGGTTTAATCGGTGGACTAGCAAAAGATACAAGTGGTGCTCCACAACAAAATGCTTCAATTTATTCATTTAGAAATCCAAAAAATGGAAACAATTATATTGGTGCTACTGGATTTACTAATAATAAACTAAATAGATGATCTAATGGAGACGTTGTTAATGCGCAAGATTTAAGAGATTATATTGAATATATTTTAGATCTTAATACTGGTTCTCAAAAAATAGATACAATAACTAAATATTCATTCCGTAATGCTAGTAAATTTATTGATGCACAAAAAGCATATATTCAAAAATTTAATATTGCTTATAAAAATCCTTGAGGACGTAGAAAATATATTAAGACAAATGAAGGGACTTGAATTCAAGATCCTGAAGACCAAGTTTGACAATCACAAATTAAAGATGCAAATGGCAAAGCACTAGATATTGCCGAAGTAGAAGCAATTAAACAAGCAGCTTTAGGATTTGGTTTTTACACCGGACAATTATTTTTAGATTATCCTAACGAGGAAATAGAAGCAAATTTAAATCTACCTGAGAACAAAGATTTTAAATTAGATAAAGATTTACAAGAATTTACTTTCTTAGATATTAAAACTAATAAAAAATATAAAAGAAAACTTATCAAAAATGTTTATTTAAACCCATATCAAACTTTTACGATAATAGGTAGTTTAACTGATCCTAATAAAAAAACCATTTATAGTAGTATTAAGTCACTTGCTCGTGATGAAAATTCATTTACTATTATTTTTGATGAAAATCAAACACCAGAACTTGTTTATTTAATTTTTACAATTTTAGGCAATCTATTTCCAGCTAACCGTAGATATATCGAAACTGAAGGTGGCGGAATCCAAAAATATGGTTCAAATACTAAAAAATTTTTAACCTCAGGTCCGTTTTTAATGGATTCCAATGATGTGGTTTTAGGACCTCAAGGTTATATTAATCTTAAGAAAAATAAAGATTATTTTGATGCGGAAAATACTATTTCAGAAAAAATCAAAATTATTTTTTCGACTGACCGTAATATTAATGCTACATTTTTTGAAGATGGATTTATCTCACAAACCTATATTCCAGCCGAAAGAATTAATCAATATTGATCAAATCCGACATACAAAGAATACCTTAATAAAAACACTGGTTATGGAACAATTGCGTTTGGATTTAATTTAGATTACGAATCGAATGCAGATAGTTATGTCTTAGATGAAGATTTAAGAAATGCAATTTACTATGCAATTAATAGAGAAAAAATCTTACAAATTGTTGGTTGAGACTTTTCGTTTCCTGTTAATACTTGAACAGCTTATGGACAATACCGTACTTTTGATGGAAAAAACATTGAAACATACTTTCAAGATATGCGCACTGAAGCGGCAAATGACAAAATTTTTGACTTACAAAACTATGATTTTGTAACCCACTTATCTAAATCATATACATTTGAAAAAACTAAACGTATTGATAAAACATATGATCCAAAAACTGCAGAATTTTATCTAAATCGTTTTAAACAAAGACATCCAAATTTAAAACATGTTAAACTAAGATATCTAAACAATTCTTCAGATGAACAAAAGAAGGCTGGAACTTATTTAAGAAACGTTTTAAATGAATTATTTAAAGGTTATATAGATATAGAAGTTAAGAGTTTACCAGAAAATGCATTTGCTTCATTTATAGAAGAAGGTAAATACGACATTATTTATCAAAACTACGATCGTCTAGGCGGTAATGGTGCTTCAGATTATGTACAAGTGTTCTTTAAAACTGATGAAATTGATAGTTTAAATGAAAAAAATATTGGATTTAAAACTAACCCAGTTGGTTCATTTACATATGCCGACTATATCAGCGATTTATATACTCAAGCAATCAACTTAAATGTAGACGAATATATATCACAACATTTAGTTTTACCTTTTAATGTTATTTTAGGTTCAATTCCAAATGCGGCAGCAGATTTTGATAAAGTACGCAATCAACAAAACCCACAAAAAACTGATATTTTAAATTTTGAAAACAAATATGCACAACAAATTTTGAATGGTTTTAAAGATGCAACCGGAAAAGACTTTAATATTCGTTTATTTAAATACTTAATTGAATTTTTATTAATTAAAAATAAGAATATTCAAGTTAATCGTAGGCATAAACTATTAAATGAATCATTATTAATTTTCGAAGGTATAGATAAGCTTGCTGAAGCAACAGCATCAACATCAAAACGCTTACATTTTCAAGAATCATTAGGACCGTTAAATCAAACAACCAAAATTAGTTTTTGAAAGAAATTTGTGGAACTATCATTTATTAAACCAACTGAAGATGGTTCAAATTACACCGATAGAATTAACTCATTTTTCTCTGGAAACTTTAACTCAGAAGAATTAAAAGAAAAGTGAAGTCAAGAATATGTTTATATTTTCATTGGTGAACTAGAAAAAGTGATACGTGATGCAAGTATTGTGGTTCCGCTAATGGAAGTTGATACTAATTGAGAAATCACCAGAGTTGGTGGAGTTGATTCATTATATAGATTTTCACTACAATATGCTTACGATTTTACCAGACCACCAAGACCAGGATTACCTAGAAAGAGAGGATCATAGTGAAGTTTAAAAAAACTGAAACGAGAAATAATAAAACTTACTATATTGATGATAATAACGTTTATTTAACTAACAAAAGAGTTGAAGAAGTTTCCTTAGTTGAACGTTTATTCACCATCAACTCACCATTAGTTAAATCTTTATTGAGATTATTAGTCATTATTGTTGAGTTCTTTTTAATTGGTTTTATTGTTATTACTATTACTTTCTTTTTAATTAACTCGGTTCCTGGATCAAATACTTTAACTTCTGGTTTAGATTCAGCGGCTAAAAAAGCTATTGAAGCTCAATATGGATTAGATCAACCATTGATTAAAAGATATGGATTTTATCTACATGATCTCTTCCGTGGTAATTTTGGAATTTCATTGTCATTATTTCCAACTCAAGAAATTAATTCCTTTATATGAGAACGTTTTTATAAATCGTTTTTGGTAGGTATTTTTTCAGTGTTTTTAACCGTGGTAATCGGTATTTCAGTAGGTATTTGAGTGGGTAAAAATCCGGGCGGAATTGTAGATAATGTTTCGACTGTCTTAGTAAGTATTTTTTCATCAGTACCATCAATTATCTTTGCGCTGATATTAGTGTTTTTGGGCCGCTTAGTTAATTTACCATATATCTTTGACCATAAAAACTTACTAACATATATACTACCAGGTTTAGCGCTCTCATTGGGAAGTATTATTGTCTATATCAAATATATTAGAACCGAGCTTAACCGTGAATTAAATTCAGTGCATGCTAAATTTGCATACTTAAAAGGACTATCAAAAAGTCGTTTTGTATGAAAACACGCGTTAAAACCATCACTTTTCCCAATTGCAACATTCTTTCCGGCAGTTATTTTTGGTTCATTTATTGGAAGTATCTTTATTGAACAAATTTTCTTTATTTCTGGCTCTGGAGCAACATTGCTACAAGCCATCCAAACTAAAGATTATAATGTGATCTTATTCTTAATTGTTATGTTTACCTTGCTAACTATTCTTTCATATGCTACACGTGATATTTTGTACGAAGTTATTGATCCACGTGTAAGAAGAAAGGGGGCATAGTGGAGCAGCAGAACGAATCAAAATTTAAAGCAAAATTTAATCGTTATGTTAGTAAGCTAAGATCACGTCAGAACTTAGGACCAACCAATGAATTATCTAAAAAAATAGCTCCTAATCCGATCATGCAACCCTTTCAATATCAAGCATGAAAAATTGTAGGTAAAACCTTTGATTTTGTGGCTGAAAGCCATATGAAAGCAGAAACTAAAGTTTTTAAAGAATTTGTATATCGTTTTTCAAGAAGTCTTTCAGGTGTTTTTGGATTTATTCTCTTAGTTTCAATTATTTTATTAGCTTTTATCATTCCGTTTACTACTTTAGATCCCAACTTTGGTGATGTAGATGTTAAATATTTAACTTTTAATCAAACTGACAAAAACGGAGTTTATCATATTTTTGGGACTGATTCATTAGGACGTGATATTTGGGCTAGACTTTGACATGGGTTACGTTATTCACTTTCGTTAGCGTTAGTGGTAACTACCATTGAAGTTATAATAGGTTTAACCATAGGAATTTTAATGGGACAATATGAACGTTTTGACCGTGTAATGACCTTTATAATTAAAGTGATCTCAGTGGTACCAACTATTATTATTCTTATTTTAATAACTATTGTTATCTCTCCATCATTTTGGGTTATTGTTTTTGCTTTATCATTCACTTCATGAACTGGTATGGCCAACCAAATTAGAGCCCAAGTTAAAAGAGCAAAACACTTTGAATGGGTGGCCGCTTCAAAAGTTTTAGGAACTCCAAATTGAAAAATACTTCAAAACTATGTACCTGTAATTTTACCGATTTTAATTACTCAATTAGTCTTCTCGATTCCTGGGGTAGTGCTTTCTGAAACCTCACTTGCTTTCATTGGTTTAGCAATTGATGATATTCCAACCTTAGGAAACTTAATTTTAGAAGGACAAAAAATCTTCCCTACTTATTTAAGATACGTTTTTGTACCATCAACTTTACTTATTTTAATTACAACTAGTGTGCAGTTAATAGGTGCGAGCGTGCAAGATGCGCTCAGAAGACAGAGATAGGAAATTATGAGACGAAATTTACAACGTAGACATAAACGTACTAAACAACCATATCTACAAGATTTTGAATTAAAAGAAACAATATTTTTTGATACTTTAGATCAAGACCAACCTGAAAGTAATAACGAAACTGCAATAGATTTAGAAACTAAACCAAATCAAACAAAAAATTCAAGATTATGTAGTTTTTTACACAAATTCAAATTTTGAGAGAAATTTAAAAAAGGACACTTTGATTGAGATACTTTTTATAAAAATGTTCAATATCGTACTTTTTCTGACGGAAGCAAATTAAAAATTGCAGCAGAAATTAAAAACATCCATCTTTCGTTCACTAACCCAGCGCGCCCTGGGGAAAAAAATAAAGTTTTATTAGGTAGTTCGCTTGAAATCTATGAAGGTAAAGTGCATGCAATTATCGGAGAATCTGGTTCTGGTAAGTCAGTGATTACTTCACTATTATATGGATTAACCGGAGATAATGCTGTGATAGATAGTGGAGAAATCAAGTTATATAACAATAATGTAGAAAGATTTTCGTTCCGTGATTGAGAGAAATCACACTATCGTGGTCGTGTTGTATCTGCTGTTTTTCAAAACCCAATGTCAACTTTAAATCCAACTATGAAAGTTGGAAAACAAATTATGGAGGGAATGTTAGTTAACGGAGTGGTTAAAACCCGTGATGAAGCTTATAAACGCGCCGTAGAATTTTTAAAACTAACTAAAATCAACGATCCAGAAGCAGTTATGAAACTTTATCCACACGAAATGTCGGGTGGAATGATTCAACGTGTCGTAATTGCTGCTATCGTTGCTTTAGAACCTAAAATTTTAGTTATGGATGAACCAACCACAGCTTTAGATCCTACTGTGCAAGCCTTAGTTTTAGATGTTGTTAAAGACTTACAACAAAAACTCAAATTATCTATTGTTTTTATTACCCATGATTTAGGAGTGGTAGCATCTATCTCGGATTATATTTCAATTATGTATGCAGGTCAAATTATTGAAGAAGGAACTGCAGAAGAAATATTACGCTATCCACAACATCCATATACATGGGGATTAATTCTCAGTATGCCAGATATCAATAAAGGAAGTCGTTTAGCAACCATTCGCGGAAGTGTTCCATCAAGTTTAAACAATATCAAAGGGGATGCCTTTGCTGTTAGAAATGACTATGCTTTAGGTAGAGACTTTGAGATAGAACCAAATTATTATCAAGTTTCAGAAACTCACCGTGTCAAATCAGCATTATTAGACGAACGCGCACCAGAATACCAACCGCCTGCACCAATTCAAAAATTATGAAAGGAATATTTAGCAAAAAATGGAAAATAAAAGAACAGAAACTGCTTACAAGGTTAAACGCTCAATTCCATTTCTTGGTGAAAAAACAGTTATTCGTAAGCAAACAAAGGGTGTAGAGGAAATGTTGTGTCCAAAACATGGCGAAGAAACTTTAGTAACTATGCGTAATGTGGATATTACTTATGGTAGTGGTGTAAAAGCGTTTCGCGCTGTAATTGATTTAAATTTAAATATTTATAAAGGTGAAGTACTTGGTTTAGTAGGTGAATCTGGAAGTGGTAAGAGTACTACTGGTAGGGCATTAGTTGGTTTAGTACCGTATTCATTTGGTGAAATTAAGCTCTTAGATAAAACACTTCCTAAAAAGATAGCTCGTGGCTTTAAAGTGGGTAAAAAACTACAAGAATATAAAGCAATTGAAAACTTTTTAATTAATAAAGTGCAAATGATTTTTCAAGACCCGGCTAACTCACTAAATCCTTATGCAAATGTTGAAAGTATTGTTGGCGAAGGTTTGACAAATACCAAAAATTCAAAAGAAATTTATTTATATAACATAGATCAAGAAGTAAAACGTAAAATTTATGCCGAACTTTGTTTAGAACACCACCCCCAATTTTTTGGTGAATATGAAGCAAATTTAGATGTAGAAATTGCTAAAGATGAATTTAGTGCATATCAAGCATTTTATGAAGATTTTTACCAAAAAATTATTGCAACTGATAACAGTTATTTAATTGAAATGATGCAACAAGCCAAACGAGAGCGTGATGAACTTAATAAATTGAGTGAGAAAGAATGCAAACGCTTATTGGTGCGTGATATTTTACAATCTGTCGGATTAGACCAATCAGTTTTACGTAGATATCCGTTAGAATTTTCAGGGGGACAACAACAACGTATTGGGATTTCGCGCGCAGTTGTGCTTCGACCACAACTTTTAGTAGCTGATGAACCGATTTCAGCACTAGACGTTTCAATTCAAGCCCAAGTTGTTAATATCTTTAATGAATTAAAAGAAAAATATCAACTAACTATTTTATTTATCGCTCATGACTTACGTATGGTAGAATATATTTCAGATCGTATTGCAGTAATGAATAAAGGTAGACTATTAGAAGTTGGTAAAACTGAAGAAATTATGAAACATTCCTTACATCCATATACTAAAAGTTTATTAGATGCCGTACCGTCGATTGAAGGAAGTAAGGGAAGCTTGATTGGTTATGTATATGACATTAATATGCATAATTATTCAGCACAAAATCAACCTGAATGAGTTAAAATAAATGAAGATCATTTCGTTTTAGGAACTCCGAAAGAAGTTGAAAACTGAAAAAATGGAATTTATTAAATAAAAATCTTACGAAAGTTAACTTTCGTAAGATTTTTATGCATCAAATGTTAAAAAAGTTTTTTGTGTTATAATTGCTTTATTGAAAATTAGATAATTGAAAGGAAACTCTTTTATGAAAGAATTTACAGCAAAAATTGTGGACCCAATTGGCTTACACGCACGCCCAACATCAATTCTTTGCACTGCGGCTTCAAAATTTAAATCAGATGCTAAATTACAATACAATGGACGCGAAGGTAATTTAAAATCAATTATGAATATTATGGCATTAGGTGTTAAATGTGGTGCCGAAATTACTGTTAAAGTTTCGGGTGAAGATGAAGAAGCAGCTTTAGAAGCAATTAAAAAAGTTTTTGTAGATAATGAATTAATTTAAAAATGCCTTTTTGGCATTTTTTGTTTATTATAACTAGTGTCATACTTGATAAATAACTATTAATTATCTCTTTCGAAATTATTTTTAACAAAGAAATTTGAAGCAAATTCCAATAGTTTTTGTTTGTTATTTCAAATACTTTTGATTATACTTATTTGATCATTTTGTATACTAACATTCATTTTTAAACAAATACGATAAAAGGAGGAAACTGAATTAAATTTTTAATATTATCCTTATATTTAGTTCTTTTGTGATATATTTTTAGAAATTATGCTAAATTTACATTTTAACCAAAATATAGTATAATTATATATATTAAAATGCCCGAGTGGTGAAATTGGCAGACACGCTAGACTAAGGATCTAGTGGAGTATTCCGTGCAGGTTCAAGTCCTGTCTTGGGCACCATTTTTTTATTACAAATTTATTTTTAACAAACAAAAATATTACATTTTAAAGGCTTAAAGTAACTTTAATCTTTTAAAATGTGCTATTACCTTCTTTCCTTGATATTAAGGAAAGAAATGTTTTATATAGCATTTAATTATATATAACAAAAAAAGGAAATTATGAAGAAAAGTAAATTTGTATTTAGTAGTGGGCTTGCTATTTTAACAGCAGCATCAATTACCGCTGCTTGCGGTAGTCCGAAACCAACTAACAATTCTGAAAATCCAAAAAACACATTGCCGGAAAAGAAATTAGGAGGGCGCGTTAAATCTGAACATTTTATTCCTGTTAATCAAAAAATTCGTTATGTTGCAATTGGTGACTCAATTACTGAGGGTTTTGATGGAACATTATTAAAATCGTATCCAGGTAAAAAAGAAGCGGATGGAACTATTAAAGGGATTTCTTATCCTGCTTATTTAGCTCGTTTACTAAATCAAAATAACCGCGTTGAAGACTTTGAAAATTTTGCAGTTTCAGGTTCAAGAATTCTAGATTGACTTCGTTTGTTAAATATCCCGTATAAAAGTGCGATTGAATACGAAAATCATCAAGAAACAACCATCTTTAGTCAAAGACAAAAGGAAGATAAAAACTTTGTTGAGAAAGTTAAAACAAAATTGAAAGATGCTAATTTAGTTACCTTTTCTTTATCGGCTAATGATATGTTTTATTTATTCTTTCAATCAGGTTCAAAGGATGAATTAATTACTATTGTTAAAAAATATTTTACCAAACAAGCGATTGCTACTGATGTAGCAAGTTTTTTTGATAAACTACTTCAAGATGTTTTAAGAGAAACACAAAAGAGATTGCTAACCTTTATTTCAAATATTAAGCAACTTGCTCCAAAAGCAAATATTAATATCATTAGTTATCCCACTCCGATGTTTGGAATAGTAAATGTTCTTCGTGATTATATTAATAAATTATTAGACGGTAATTTCAATGTTTCACCTTTTGATTTTTTAGTTAACCAGTTAAATGACGGATTGCATCAAGTCGCTAAAAGAACTGGAATTAACTTTATTCAAGGTGTTAATGCAGATTATTGAAATCATAATGTTACAAAATTAAATTCACTATTCTTAGATATTCACCCAAATATCTTTGGTTATAAAAAGCTTGCAATGGATATTTATTTAAAACTTACTAATCAATCCTTAAAGGTTGCTGACTATAAAAATTATGATTTTAGTCAAAAATTTTTAGATGTAGATGCAGATAGTGCAAAATATGAAATTGAGGTAAGCGAGCCTGCAACAGAAATTTTAGGTGCAAGCACAGATGCATATTTAAACACTAGAACAGACGAAGAATCAATAATTGCAGCAGAAAGAAATGTAAATAATTTTGATGATAGAATAGTGGATTTAGCTAAAGGGTTTTTAGTAGGATTTAAAGTTAATTTTAGTTTTCTAACAACCAATACAGTTTATAATCTCTTAGATCCGGATCATTTATTAATAAATTTATTAAACACAAAATTAGACAGTGGGAAATATGGTAAAGATTCAATTATTGATGTACTTTTAAATGCAAAAATTATTAATAACATTATTGAAAAGGCCGAAAGTCATTTAAATAATTTATGAGATCGCAAAGAGCTAACCTTAGATAAGGTTTCAACGGTTTTAAAAGATGCTGTTTTTAACGATGAAAATCTAGCGCTTTTAATTTCATCAATAGCACAAAGTGAATTAGTCGCTCAACATAAAGATGAACTAGCAGTTGCACTTAAAACGATTTTCAAAAATGTATTAGTAGTTTTTAAAGATAAAATCAATGAAACTATAATAAATTATTTTTCAGATATTTTTGAAAAATATAATCTTGCAAAAAGTGATTTATTAGAATTAAGTAATGCTGTTTTAACATCGCAAAATTTATCAAATTTAATTAATTTATTAGTAGATTCATTTATCTTAAAACCACAAAACTTTAAAAATGTTAAGAATTTACAAGATATTATGAACGCATTATTTAAAGATGATGCAACTAACCAAAAAATAATCACTAATATTCATCAACTTTTTATTTCTATTTTAGTAAATCCGAAACTTAAAAAAATAACTAGTCAGTTAATTTATAATTTTTTAAAAGAAAGCAAACTTGATAAGAATATATCAAATACTCAAGTAGAAAGTATTGTTGGCGATTCTTTAAACTTAATTCAAGATATCAATAATGAATTTAAAGTATTTGATGATATTACATTAGGTGTTTTAACACATCTTAAAACTATTAATGATTTTAAATTACCAGCTATTTTTAATAGCATTTTAAATCAAGTATATAATAAATTTTTTAACACCGGTGATTCAACCACTTTATTTTATATTGTTAAAAAAATAGTACAATCGAACTTATTCACTAGACATAAAGATTTTGCCAAGCAAATAGTTAAAAATGTTTTAGATGCTCAAAATTTATCATTAATTTCTGAACGTTTAGGTTTATTTATTACTTCAACTGAATCAATTAGTCAATATATTTCAAAAGATGGTTTGAGAAAGCTTATTGAACTAATCTTTAAACAACCTGAAATCTTACAATTATTAGAATCTACTATAGATGCAGTAATTGACAATTCTAGTTTATGAGATAGTGTTAATAATTTTAATGATTTAATACTAGAAGTTTTAAAACGAATTCCATATGATGAATCAAAACCACAAATCAAGCAAGTTTTTGCTCGCATAATTAATGATGCTACATTCACTGAAGTATTAAAAGAATTTTTAAATACTACTTTAAATAGTTTTGGTTTAGATATTCGGAATGAAGCAAATGCAAAATTTATCAATGATTTAGTGACATATATATCAGCTTGATTAACTGAATCAAATTTTAGTGATGAAATTATCGATATCATTGGTGATGTTTTAAATATCGCAAAAAATTCAAGTGTTCCGCTTAATGAACTTGCAAAAATTTCAACTAAAATCAGCAATGCTTTAAACGATAAATTATCAAATTTTACTGTGGGAGAATTTAAAGAATTTATTCAACAGCCTTGAATAACAGAAAATATAAATGCTGCAGCACTCACTATTAAAGTTATTATTAAAGGACTCGTTAAACGTGGCACTTTAAAAATTTCATCAATTAATAATTGATTAACTTCTAATACTACTGCTAAATATGTAGATGCAACGGAAGTAACACCATTAATACAAAACATCTTACAAACTGATTTGGGTATTGAATTAGTAGAAAAAACAGTTAGATTACTTCTTTTGAATCCTAATTTATTAGACAAGTTAAATGAGCCTCGTGGATTGTTGAACATTTTATTTGCAAATGCAGACTTTAAAGCTATTTTAACTAACTACTTAAAACCACTTTTATTACCAGAAATCCAAGCAAAACATCTACCAAAAACAGTTGCGAAATTAATTATAGAGTTCTCAAAAAGACATAACTATCAAATCCAAGATAATTACTTACCTCTATTAGAATCTTTATATCCAAGTTTAGTTGATTTATTAGATCAAATGCATAACTTTCCCGAAGTTATAGATGCTATAATTAAAGGGATAACTACTTCGAATAACGTAGACGAAATTGCAAGAAATATCTTCAAAGAAATTGCTCAAGTAGTTAATTTTGGAGACTATGGTTTTTGAAAGAAAGTTTTTGCCACTGATTTTATTTCACAACATAAAGCAGAATTAAAAACGCTTCTTTTACAACTTTTTAATACATTAAAACCCAAGATCTTTCCTAATGTTTTAGAAGCAGCTTTACCTGAAAATTTACATAATGCTAATAAAGCACAACTCAAAGAACTTATCACAACAATTTTAACTAATAACGAATTTAATGCCTTATTAGAAGCGTTGCTAGGATTTATTTTAGATCACAACAAACAATTTGCTAATGCTAATACATTTACTGATGCTTTAAATCTTGTCTTAAAAGACGCCGAATTTATTAATACAAATAAAACACATATTATTACTCTTTTAAATACTTTAAAAAATAATGCAATATTCATTAATTTGTTAAAATCACTAGCAATTGCTAAATTAGATAGTTCATCATTTTCATATTTATTTGAAGGTATAACTAATAAAACAGAACTTATTAATAATATAATTGATTTTATAATTACCCAATTTGATGGTTTAAAAGTTTTTGAAACTTTTGTTACAATGTTGCAAACATATGCAACTACAGAGAGCAATGATTTAAATAAATTATCAACATTGTTTACTAATGGCATTTTAAGTGATTTATTTGCTAAGTTATATCAATCGACTGATTTTAAGACCTTATTAGGTAAAGTCTTTGTTAAACAAATTAATAAAACCGAATATGCAAATATCTTTAACGAAATTTCGTCAGAGAAACGTGATAAAGCCGGTGAATTAGTTGTTGATGCTTTTGGTGTAATAGATCAAACCTTACATTTATCAAGTGTATTTATTGATGAAATAATTAAACAACTAAGTTCCCAAGAAAGCAATTTTGATATTAACGTTGTACTTAATAAATGAGTTGAACTTATCAAGCAATTTGCTGCATCACCTGATTTTGAAGAAAAATTATTAAAATTATTAAACTCAATATTAGCATTACCTGATTTAGCAGATCAAACTAATAAAGAAGTTTTTATTAAGTTAGTTGAAAATAGTGTTGGTGCTTTAATAACAAATGTAGATTTTGGAAGCATTTTATGAAATATTTTTGGAAATTCGCTTCAAAATCTTACATCTAAAAACTCAATCACACAACAACAATTTACTACGGTTATCAATGCCGCATTAAAGGCAGGTAGGCTAAAAGATGTTTTAGTTAAGATCTTAAAATATTACATTAATAATAAAGATACTTTTGCTCATTCAAAATCTATTTTAGATATAATTAAAAAATATTTAGAAGTTGATGAAAATAAAACTGAATTTAAAAATGCTATAAAATCAGTGTTTACAACTGCTTTTGCAAGACCAGAATTTAAAAACGCCATAAAAACAATTGTTGATGACGTATTTGCTTATCTAAATTTAACTAAGACAGAGGATATTCAAAGTTTTATAACCGCAATTACTGATGACTTTGGCGGTCTGCTTGATCGTATTGGGGTCTTTGATTCAATATTAAACGTGCTTGTTGATGCGGTTAAAAATAGTAGTGATTTAGCTTCATTTGTAACTTATTTAAATACTAATGCGAAAACAAGTTTAAACTTATTTCAATTTAATTTGTTTAAAAAAGTACTTAACGATCAAGTTATTACTCAACATAAATCTGGTGTTAAAGCATTGTTGCAAGGACTAGTAACTAATTTATTAAACGACGAACAAAAAATTAAAGATTTTCTAGACAGAATTAATTTAAATGGATTGTTATTAGGCGCAACAAGTTTAAGCGATCCTGAATTTATCAATGATTCCCTTGTTTCAGTGTTTAAAAATCAAAATATTCGCGACTTAATTAACTTAATTTTTGCTGATTTAGTAGATCGTGCAGATGTATATAATCAAAACAATGATTGATTAAGTGCAATTAACACACTATTTAAGTCGGAGAATGCACCACAATTTAAAACTAAATTTTTAGCTTGATTAAAAGATACTTTAAGTAATCCGGATCAAAAACTATCACGAGGTTTAGCACAATTGCTTCTTGTAAAACTTAATGATGCTGGATTTGCATTAACTGAGCAAGATGATTTAACACTTTTAAGTGACATCTTAGAAAAATTACTTAAAACACTCGCAAAAAGACCCGAATTAGATAATATGATAAATCATATTTATGATAACATACGTGGAATTGATTTTAGTAAAAATTCAGATCCAAATCAAATTAAGCGCGCCATTTTAGATGGTACTCTATATATGATTTTAACAGATGATAAAAAGAACATTTCATTATCTAAATTAGTAGGACAAAAAGATTTAGCGAAGAGTTTGATTGATTCGATTGGTGATAATAATTTTATAACATTTATTAATAGACTTTTTGAAACAAGTAATCGCGTTAATAAAATGGGAATTTATGCATTCATTGATAATTTTACTAAAGCACCTGATTCTAACACACAACAGAAGTCAAATAACTCAAATGATTCATATGGCGTTGATTCTAATGGTATAATATCGTTTGCAGATGGTATGTCTCAATTATTCTCAGTAATTTTGGAACCTGCATTTAGAAATATGATTCTTAAACAATCTAAAAATGAACAAGATTATGTTACCAATCATAAAAATACACCAGAATATAAATTCTTATTTAGATTATCTACATTAATCTTATGATGAATCCACGATGGAGCCGGAGTGACTGGTATCAAATATTGAAATTCTTCTGGTTATGATGTACAAGGTTATTACAATCAAGGTCTAAGATATGCATATGCTAAAGCTAAAGAATATTATAAAGATCAATTTAATTCATTAACTTCACAACAAAAATTTGCTATAGGAGCAAAATCCACAACAGATGACACCCAATATAATGATGAGTATATAATTGGAAAAAAATCTACTGGCTGATTTGGTGCAAATAATAATTCAGCAACATATTATGATCAAAATTTAATTCTTGCTTATATTTATTATAATAATCGTGGTCAACAAAAGGATTATCATACTAATAAGACAATGAAAGAAGTTTTAATTGAAGCCATAGAAACCGGTTACTTAGGTGATAAACCAAAATAATATTTTTAAATAAAGAGATCATAAAATATAACTTATGTTCTCTTTTTAAATTGTTTATTTTCTTAATTTAATTCCCTAAAAATTCTTTATATAACTTATTTACCTATGTCGCAGCAAAATAAGTAATTTTGCTTATAAAAAAATATGATATTATATATCATTATTACATTAAAAATGTAATAATGGAGGTATAGAATATGAAAAAAAATAAATTTGTAATTACTACAACACTGGCTTTATTAACAGCGGCAACTATTAGCGTTGCGTGTAAAGCGCCAGGCTCATCAGAAGAGTTAAAAAAAGGTGGTGAAGATATTTATGAGAAAAATCTACCACCAACTAATAGTCATCAAGTCTCTTTACCAAGTAAATTTGTACAACCACCTGATAGTAAAACACTTTATGATTCAATATTCTCAAAACCAAAACAACCCATCCAAACACCAAAAAGAGTTAAATCTGCTAATTTTATTAGTTTAAACGATCAAATTAAATACGTTGCAATTGGTGATTCTATTACTGAAGGTTTTGATGGTTCTTTACCAAGATCATATCCAGGAAAATTAGAAGCAGATGGAAGTATTTCGGGTGTTTCGTATCCTGCATATCTTGCTCGTTTATTAAATCAAAAACATCGCGTTAGTGCTTTTGATAATTTTGCTGTATCTGGATCACGTTTAATTGATTGAATTAAGTTATTAGATATTCCTTTTACTGAAACAAACCCAAGTTTAAAAGATAGTGTTGATTTAGGTATTTTTGGCGATAACTACCAACAAAAAGCAGCAAAAATTAAAGCAAAATTGCGTGATGCGAATCTGGTAACATTCACTTTATCTGCTAATGATATTTTATTTTTATTAATTAAAGAAGTAACAAAGCAAGATGTAACAACCATCTTGCAAAAATTTTTAAAGAATAAAGCAATTGCTGGTGATGTTCTTGTTTTTGTTAATAAATTATTTAATAATGCGTTAAGAGAAACACAAAAAAGATTACTAACTTTTGTTTCTAATTTAAGAAATTTAGCTCCAAAGGCAAACATAAACTTTATTAACTACCCTACACCGATGTTAGGTATAGCAAATATTGTTAAAGAATATATAAGTAAGCTAATTGGCCAAGAACTAGAAATTTCACCCTTTGAAATCTTAATTAATATTTTAAACAATGGAATTAAAGAAGTTGCTGAAAGATCAGGAATTAATTATGTTAATGTGGTTAATGAAACTTACTGAAATTCACATACAGCAAAATTAACCAGCTTGTTTTTTGATATCCACCCAAATACTTATGGATACAAAAAAATGGCAATGGATTTATATTTAAAAATAACAAATCCATCTTTATCTGTTAAAGACTATGCAAATTATGATTTTACACAAGAATATTTGGATTCTGATGCTAAAACCGCTAACTACCAAATTGAAGTCGATACTTCTCGTAAGGATTTGTTTGGATCTTCAAGTGACATTTACTTAGATAATAAACGTGATTTTGAACTTGATGTTGATGATCAAAGAAATGTAGCAAATTTTGGAAATCGTATTGCGGAACTAACTCAAACATTTTTATATGCTGCCAAGGAAATTATTCATTACTTAACCAATAATGCAATTTATCATCAATTAGATCCACAAGGTTTATTGGCTAACTTATTAAATTCACAACTCGACAGTGGTAAAAAAGCTGATGATTCGGTTGTAGAAAGCTTGATTAAAGCACATACTCTACAAAATATTTTATATCAGCTTGAAACTAATTTATCTGTTTTAAGAACTCGCAACGAATTAACATTAGAACGTGTAATGGTTGAATTGAAAAATTCAATTTTAAATATTGATAACATTGCATTATTATTATCGACTCTAGCAAATAGCGAATTAATGCAAACCCGTAAGAATGAATTAAATATAGCAATTAAAACTATTGCTAATAATGCTCTAAAAGTTTTTTCAAAAAATATTAATGCAGCAATTATTGATGGACTTTCTGCTTCATTAAAAAAATATAACATAAGTAGCGAAAACATAGCAGAAATAGGAAATTCTATTTGAAATTCGAAACATCTTAAAGTAATCATTGATTTATTGGTTGATTCATTTACCTTGCATCCTGAAAACTTTACTAATGCAACAACTATGCGCGATTTTTTTACAAGCTTATTTGGAAGTGAAGAAGTTAATAATCAATTAGCAGAGCATATTGTTGGAATTTTATTAGAAGTTTTAAAAAATAAGCAATTACAACAATTAGCAGCAGAATCTCTCTATAACTTTTTAAATGTAGAAGGTTTTGCAAAAGATATAACTCAACAACAAATTAGCGACGCGATCGCTGACTTGTTGCAATTAGTTTCGGATGTTAATGATAAATATCAATTGTTTGACAAACTTACAAAAGGATTTTTAAATAATATTCAAATATTTGGCCTTTCAAATATTCCTGATTTAATTGAAAGAAGTTTTCAATCAGTTATCATTGATCAAGATAATCAAAATATAGATAAGTCATTAATCTTAGAGTTAATAAAAACACTAGTTAACCCAGATTTACTTAGTAAACATAAACCTTTAATTAAGCAACTACTTAAAAATTCTTTAGACAGCAATAATATTTTAAAAATTGCAAAAGCAATTGCTCAATCATTGCAAGAAACTTCGCTAAATAAATATCTTTCAAAAGATACAATAGAGAAATTTCTTTTAGTTGTTTTTAAACAGCCCCAAATGCATAATATTTTAACTTCAGGTATTGAAGCAATTATTGATAACTCATCAAAGTTAGCAAATGCTAAAGATTTTAACGACTTATTAGTTCAAGCGCTCACCTTATTCCCACTTAATGAACTCAAGTCACAACTTTTAGAATTAGTTAATAATGTCTTAAATGATCCAATTACACCAGAGATTATTCAAAACGTTCTAACAAATTCATTAAGCTCACTGCATTTTGATGTTAAAGATGCTCAAAATGCTAAATTTATAACAGATTTTTCGAATCAAATTTTACCTTGAATTAAAGAACAAAATTTAGTTGAGCCAATATTGGATGCCATTGTTAATCAGCTTAATATGGCTAAAACTTCTGATAATCCATTACAAGTATTACAAAACATCCCAAACAAGATTGTTGAAGTATTTAAAGATAAATTTGCAGTTGATACTATTACAAAAATAAAATCTATTTTAAACTTACCATTTTTACATGAAAACGCCGAAGCAGCAAGTAAAGTAGCAAAAATTCTTATTGATACACTAATTAAAAAAGGTGTTGTGGTTAATGCAATTAGCACACCATTACAAAATCTTTTAGAAAGTCAGAAAGTTAATAAATTTGTTGATAAAGATGAGATTTTCACTGCCGTTCTAGCGATTATTAATTCAGAACAAGGATCTCAAATTCTCTCTGATTCACTTTTAGTTTTTATTAAAAATCCTAATTTATTAGATCATATTAATAATACAAAAGAATTTATCAATCTTTTATTTCAAAATGCTGATTTCAAAGCGATATTGCAAAATGACGTTAAACCATTACTACAAGAGCTAATAAATAAACAAAGTTTTGCAAAAACTTTTGCTAAATTAATCAAATATTTAGCAAACGAAAATTCTTATCAAATTGATGAAAAATATCAAGTAATCTTAGAAAATATTTATCCTTCATTATTACAAACACTCAAACAAAACAATGTTTTACAGCCACTAATTGAAGCTACATTTGAGGTATTAAATAATAATACTAATATTGATACTTTGGCTAACGAGTTATTAACTAAACTTACTAAAGTAATTAATTTTACCGATTTAAATTTATATAAAACATTATTAACTACCCCTTTATTTAATGAAAATAAAGAATTACTAAAACAAATGTTGCTAAGTTTATTTAATACTTTTAAAGATCAACATTTATCAGCAATTTTAGATAGTTTATTACCACAACAAATTTTAACTGCTAGTAAAGAAGAAGTTAAATCCTTGATTTTAAAATTTGCTAATAAACAAGAATTTATAAATTTATTTAATTCAATTTCTACATTCATAATAGATCATAATCAGAATCTAGCAAATACCTCAAATTTAACTGAATTAATCAATGTATTCTTAAAAGATCAGAATTTAATTAAATCTAATCAAAATAACATAACAAATTTAATCAATGACTTAAAAGCTGATGCAACTTTTAAAAAATTATTGAAAGAAATTTTATTATCTAATTTAAATTTAAATTCTGTTTCTTGAATATTTACTAACACCACCAATAAAGATGCCCTAATTTCAGATTTAATTGATTATGTACTTACAGCGTTAGATAGCTTTAATGTTATTTCACATCTTTTTGAAGCAATTTCAGAATATACAAACAGTAACAGTAACAATCCATTAGACATCATTACTATTTTTATGCAAAAAATTTCAGTGGAATTCACTACTGACAAATTACAAAGTAAAACCATTGAATTACTAAAAAAATTACCAAATAATTTTATTAGTAAACATAAATCTGATTTAAAACAGATTTTAGATAATATTTATGAACACTATAAAACAGATGAACACCTAGGAAGTAAATTAATTAGTATTTTACCTTTAAATATTTTAAATACAGTGCATCAATACGCTAGTGATGATTTAATTGATAAGATAGTTTATGCATTATTAAACACCCAATCATTGAAGACTTTATTTACTAATTTAGTTAGTGATGCCTTAGATAATATTAGTGATTTTAAAAACATTCAAACTTTTGAGCAATTGTTAAAAACTTTATTAGCAACAATTAATAAAGATACTTTACAAGCCAATTTAACAAAATTAGTAGAAAGCATTTTTGCAAACAATGAATTATTGACAGATTTAGCTGATGTTCTCGCTAAGTTTATTAAAACCAGTTATCCAAGCTTTTATAGTACACAAACAAAAGATTTCTTGGCTACATTTTTACCTGAAGTTTATGACTGAATTAAGGAATTAGGAATCGATGAAGTAGTTTATCAAGCAGTTAAAAACTTAGTCTCTATAAATGATTCTGAAAACATTAATCAAAAACTAAACGAAGTTAAAAATTCCCTAACAACTAATTTAACAACAAAATTAATTCAAAATATCACAACTTTAATTAAAAAGATTTATGCTTCTAATGCATTTGCTTCACATAAAGATTATCTAAAACAAGTTATAAATAACTTATTTAACTTATTATTAAATAATATTGAATCATTTAAAGATAGCATTAATACAAAATTAGTGGAATTAGGTATTATTTCTGAACAACATAAACTAACTGAAACACAACTTCAACAATTTGTAACCTTAATTCAACGCATCAATAATTTAGATTCAAATAACACTTTAATATCTAAATTGTTAGATATCCCATCTTCTAAAATTGAAAGTGTAAATACTCAAGGTGACTTGATTAATGTATTTTTACAACACTTATTAGAAAGCCTTAATTTAAATGATTTTGCTTTTGCTAAAACTATTTTAACTTCTGATTTTATTAATAATTCTGATTTATTGAAGGATATCGCAAGCAAACTAATTCAAAAGTATATTGTTAAGGAAAACACTGATAAATGGATTGCACAATTAAATCTAAGTAAAGCTGAAGCAGACTTAGGATTTAATTCTGGTGAGCTCACTCAAATCTTACAAGAAGTGCTTTCTAAACCAGAAGCTAACGAAATTTTACAAGCAGTAGCAAAAAAAGTATTTGATAATATTACAACAGTAAAGAATGCCGATTCATATAATTCGTTAATTAAATCAATCTTAAATATTAATGGGCTCAAAGAAGAGATTAAACCAAAATTCGTTACTTTAATTAAACAACTACTTACTTCGTCAAATGTTACAGATAAATTAAAACATCTAATTAAATCATTCTTTAATAACCCAACTGTTGCTGAATATTTAGCAGGAGTAAAAGATACCGACGCACTAGCCAATAACATTATCGGTTTATATGATATTATAGACAAACAATTGAATCTTAGTGAGTTAGTTTTTGAAGCGGCCTACGAAGGAATGCTTCAAAATGGAGTTAACTTAAATACAAAAAATATTTTTAATTCAATTGTAACAGGATTTAAACAAAGATTAAATCAAGGTTCAGGCCAAGAAGCAAATGTTATACAATTGGTTAAAAATATTATTAAATCTGGCTTGTTTGCAAACAATAAAAATGATTTATTAACTATTATTACAAATGTAATCAATAAGTTTGTTGACGGCAGTTTTGTAGATGGAATAATTAATTCGTTATCTGAGAGTACTAAAGCAGAATTAGCACAATATATCCCAATTGATTCTTTCAAAAATATTGCGAAAGTAATGCTTAAAAATAGTCACTTCATCAGCTTATTAAAATCAACTATCTTAAAAATGATTGAACATATCAATGAATTTGATACAGTTAATTCATATATTGGAATGTTCAAGAAGGTCTTTAACATTATTTCGTTAGAAGAAGTTAAAACAAATGTTAAAGGTATTGTTGATGATCTATTAACCAATTCAGAAGTTAATAATGCATTATATGTTATAGTTAAAAGGTTATTAAAAGCTAATGGGGTTAATGTTGATGTAAATTCAACTGATAACTTTATTCATTCGTTTATTAATAATTTAAATGATATTTTACAACGTGTTGATTTACTAAATCCGTTGATAGAAACCACTTTTAATAAACTCAAAGAGGCTCTAAGTGCCGATGATAATCAAGTGGCAGCCAAACTACAACAACTGCCAAAGGCTCTTTTAGATTTAATTGAACAAAAAGTTATTAATCAACCCAAAACGTTTGTGGATTCATTACTTTCGAGTGATCAAATTACGCAAAATAAAACCGAATTTATTTCTATAGTAACTCAGTTATTAAAACATCTTAAAACATCGTCTTTGATAACTAATACAATCAATACTTCTGTGGATAATTTATCATTAGGTGATGTCTCTAACTTTATAAGCAAGACTGACATTAAAAAGCTTATTGATTTATTGATAAAAGATGAATTTAGTAACCAAACAATTGATGTTATTATTCCGAAATTATTAAATAATACTGATTGACTAAATAATCTTAACAATCCATTTATTTTAATTAAAAACTTGTTATCTAATTCAGAAATTGCTACATTCTTAAAAAATAATCCTGAAGCATTTTTAACTAGAATGTTTAATAATGCAGACTTTGCGAATATTACACTTTCTATAATCGATAAAGTTTTAATACACTTTAAGCTTTATTTAAATGGTATTAATAAAGTTGCATTATTTAAAGATTTATTAAGTCAAATTATTCCTTTACTTAAGCAAATTAATGTATATCAACCATTAGTTAATCTAGTTGTTGATTCATTTCAAACTACTGATTCATTTGAAACTTATGCTGCGAAATTGAAAGTGGAAATACCAAAATTATTTAACTTTAACTTTAGTGTATTGAGTTCTATATTAAATCATTTATCAATTCTTTCAAATCATAAAACAACTACAATCGAAATTCTCAATAGACTTTATAGTCAAATTACAAATAATGATACATTCTTAGATAAAATTTTGAGTTTACTAATTAATTCAAATGTGTTGAATACTACAAGTTTAGACTTGACTTTATTAAAGAATGTAGTTAAAACGGTTTTAAAAGACAGTGAAGTTAAATCTAATTTAAATTCTATTTTGGAAAATCTTTTAAGTAGATATAACAATATTAAAGATGCAGATAGTTATTCATCATTAATTCAAAAAATCTTTAATGATGATAGCTTGCAAACTCAATTAAAAGCATTATTACATAATATGTTAACTAAAATTATTAATAATAATGATTTTAATACTTTAGTTGCCAAATTTGTGGTTGCAAAACTTGAAAACAGTGAATATAATCAAATATTTAAATCAATTAATGAAAAAGAAAAAGCAGTTAAACTTTTATTAGATGTAGCAAAGGTAGTGGACAAACAAATTCCGCTATCACAAACATTTATTAATGAATCCTTGCATCAATTAGCACAAAACGGATCGAATTATAACTTAAGTGATGTTTTAAATAAACTTTTATCTGCACTGAAAGATTTTCTTTCAAGTGAAAATTACGAAAGTAAAGTTCTTGCATTGCTAAATCAAATTGCATCTTTAGATACAATTAGTCAAAACCGTGAGTTATTCAACCATTTAGTTGAAAATATTGCGCAAATTCTAATTAACAAAATAGATTTTGGTACACCAGTTTGAGGTGCTTTAGGCGATTATTATCAAAATTATATTAGCAATAACTTTATTAACCGTGAACAATTTGTAGCTTTAATCAATACTACGTTAAAAGTAGATTCGCTAAAATCTGTTATTACAGATATTGTTCGTTATTATGTTGATCATAAAAATCAATTTAGTAATTCACATACCTTTTTAGACATCTATAAAAATTATTTAAAAGATAATGGCAATCAAACTAAATTTAAAACTTCGATTAAAAAAGTACTTTCAGATGGATTCTCATCAAACGCAACTATAGAATCGGTAAAATCAATTATTAATAAATCAATAACATTTCTAAATGTTAATGTAACTAATGAAATTTCTACATTTATTAATGCCTTAGCAACTGATTTTGGTAATTTCTTAAACCGATTACAAATTTTTGACAATGTAGCTAACGCTTTAGTTTCAACAGTTTTAGAAGCAAATAGTTTTAATGACTTTAAGTCTAAAGTTGGAAGTAAAATTATTGCTGGGCTCAACTTTACTGATTATGGGTTCTTTAAAAAATTAATCAATGATACTGTTATTTCTCAACACAAGACAGGAGTTAAAAGTTTAATTAAACAACTTGTAACTAACTTATTAAATAACCGTCAGAAAACAGCTCAAGTTATCAAGGATCTGAATGTTGCTAAGTTAATAGTTGACAATGGGGTTTTAAAAGATCGCGATTTTATTAATGACGCAATTATTTTGGCACTCAATGATAGAAACATTGGAGATATAATCAACTTAATAATAGAAGATGCAGTAGACAATGCACAATCATATGAAAAGGCTGATAATTGATGGGGTGCAATCAATATTTTGTTTAAATCCTCACATACCCAACAATTTAAAGAAAAACTTACCAATTGAGTTAAGAAAATCTTTAGTTCTCCAGATCCAAAATTTGCCCAAGGTGTTGCACAAATTTTTATAGCTAAATTAAAACAATCAGGTTATGCATTTAGTGAGGAACATGACTTAAGTTTAATTACTGGCGTTTTATCTACAGTAATGCATGTTTTATCTGGTCGTAACGAATTGGAGCAAATAATTAGTCATATTTATGATAATATTAAAGCAATTGATTTTAATAAAAATAGAGATTTAAAACAAGTAAATAAAGCGATCATAGATGGGTTCTTATATATGTTTTTATCTAATGATCGCAGTACAATTGAATTAGGTAAAATTGTTCGTCAGAAAGAATTCTTTAGAGCAATTGTTAATGGTATCGGTGATTATCAATATATAAAATTGTTAAATCGCTTCTTTGAAGTTAGTGATTTAACAAAACGAACTGGAATTTATAAATTTATTGAATCATTTTCATCACCTACTAAAAATAATTCAGGGGCAAACGATGGATCAAATAATCAATCATATAAATTTTCAATAGGTGGAAATTTAATTTCAATTCTACAAAATGCTAATGAATTGCAATATTTCTTATCAACTTTCTTCTCACCTATTTTTAGAATGATGATTGTTAGATCTGCGACAGATCAACAAAACCAAAAATATAATTATTCAGCAAGCAAAATGATGCTTAAAGAAAGTCAAGAGTATAAATTAATGTATCGTTTAAGTGCTTTATTCCTTTGATATATTAAAGAAGGTGCCGGAGTATCAGGCTTCAACTTTTGAAATGCTACTGGTTTAGAAGTTGAGGGTTATTTTGTGGGTGGTTTAGAGCAAGCATATAATGATGCAAAAGCATGACATGCAAGTCTATGAAAAAAATTAAATAGAAATCAAAAAATGGCTCTTGGTTCAAAAGGCAATGGAGGCGATTCATATAATAGAGAATATATTACAGGAAATCGTTCTAGCTGAACTACTCGCTATAATTATTGATCAGACCAACTTCTTGCTTATGTATATTATTCTGAAAAAGGTTCAGGAAAAGACAGATTTACAAACAAAACAATGAAGCAGGTTCTTTTAGAATCAATTCAGCGAGGATACTTAAATTAGAAAAAATCAAAAAAGGCAGAATTTCTGTCTTTTTTTGATTCATTTAATATTTTCCTTATGTAATTTGATATAATAAAACAACTTATGAAAATTATTGCTAATAATAAAAAAGCATATCGAGATTATGAAATTTTAGATAAATATGAAGCAGGAATTGAATTATTAGGTTGAGAAGTTAAAACTGCTCGCGCCAACCAAATAACTTTAGATAATGCGTTTTGTTCTATTTATAAAAATGAAATTTATTTAAAAGAAAGCTTTTTTAAACAATATATGCAAGTAAAATGTGAAGAAACACGCGATCGCAAATTATTAATGCATAAAAATGAAATTCGTAAGTTAAAACATATTTTAGACACCCAACAAATAACTTTAATACCACTGAAATTATATTTTAATCAATCTTCAAAACTTAAATTAGAAATAGCAATCGCGCGTGGATTGAAAAAATATGATAAACGTGACAAAATTGCAAAACAAGAAGTTGAAAAAAGAATAGCAAAAACCTTAAAAACTTATTTGGGGGCATAATGGTTTCGACACATATAGATAGATTTATATTGCAGTAGTGTGGAAGACTATAATTTCTACTAGGCTTTTTTAAACGGAAAAGAAAAAGAAGAAGTGAACTTTGTTTCACCTGCGTTTTACGCAAATCAATCAAATCTTGCTTTCGCTTAATTAATGTGAACAAGTTGTTTCATATGATTCCTAGCGTATGAAGCAGGGTTTTAGGATAGATTTAATTATTGACGCAATTAAATTGAAATTAGTCACAATCTAATAAGTTTTTTTGTTTATTTAAACTTTTTAGATTACTTAAAATAAACTAAACTGTAGAAGTATAAATTATATTTGTGTGTGGACACGGGTTCGATTCCCGTTGCTTCCACCATTTTTTATATCCCGAGCATAATTTAATATTAAGATTTGAAACTTAATTTGTTAGAATTTTCTTTTATTTATAGAATTAAAAATAGAACCTATCCTAAATATAGATTCTATAAAATAATTATATAATTCTGACCAAAACAACTTTTTTCTTACCGATATGCAAAATTGCAAATTTACCAGAAAAGAATTTACTTTCAAAGAAATTATTTAGATTTATGGTTTCAAGATTTATTTTAATAGCGCCTTTTTCTATAAATTCCTTAGCTTCTCGTTTTGATTGTAAAAGTTTCTGTTTAATTAATTCATCAACGATATTTTGACCTTTTTTAACTGTAAAATTTATGATTTCATCGTTAATTGAAATTATTGTGTCAATAGAAATTTGATTTAAATCTAAGTTCTTATTAAATAATATTTCACTGATTTGTTGCACTTTTTTTGCTTCAGATTCTCCGTGCAAGTCTTTTATTACTTCAAATGCTAAAGTTCTTTGAGCAAATTGCAAGGTAGGATTTAAATTATGTTCTTTCATAATTTCTGCTATTTGATCTAATGATAAAAATGTTAGTCATTTTAAGAGCTTTTCAATTTGACTATCAGGTTGTTTAAATAAAAATTGATACATATCAAAAGGCTTGGTCATTTCTTTATCTAATCATAAATTTCCACCACCTGTAGATTTACCGAATTTATTATCATTTTCATCGGTTAATAAGTTTGTGGTAAAAATAAATGCTTTATGATTGTCACCAAATTTTTTAGAAATCATTTCTAAACCAGTTGAAATATTACCTCATTGATCCGAACCGCCAACTTGGATTTTGACATTATAGTCTTGATATAAACTAATAAAATCTCAACCTTGGATTAATTGATATGAAAACTCCGTAAAGCTTAAACCGTTTTCAATTCTTGTTGCAACAGAGTCTTTTGATAACATATATGCAACATTTATTAATTTGCCAGCTTCACGTAGAAAGGTTAAGAAATTCATATTTTTATAAAAGTCATAATTATCAATCACTTTTAAACCGAAGCTTTCAAGTTGTTTTTTAATCTTTGTTTTATTTGTTAATAAAACATCGTTATCAAGCAATTTTCTCTCAGCATTTTTAAATGATGGATCACCAATCATTCCGGTTGCCCCACCCAAAATTGCGATAGTTTTTCAACCTGCTTTTTGCATTCTTAACAAGGTTAGAATCTGTAAATAGTTACCTAAATGTAAGCTAATTGCTGTCGGATCAAACCCTGCATAAACCCCATCTTCGTTAGTTAAATTATAAAATTTATTAATATTACTATGTTGTTTAAGAATTCCCCTAAGTTCAAATTCTTTAAGTATGTTTTTCATTTAAAATTTGAAATCCTTTCCCATATCATTTATTTTGCCAAAAATTAAACCATCACCTTTAAGTCCTAAGGTGTTATAGCCAGTTAACATTCCATAGCTATCAAGGTCTAATAATTTTCCCTCTAAAATTTTAGTACCATCATAAGTTGTTGATCCTGGAAGAGCTAAAACTACAATTTTTTCAGGCAAAGAATCTAGAGTATTCGTAATTATTTGGATTGGATTTGATTGTTTTATATCAACTGATAGCACGAATAATTTTTCAGATTTGGGATGTGGGAATCTTGATAAAATCTTTCCATAAATAAATTTTGGTTTATCAGAAATTTTTAAATTATTTTTAATTGTGATATCAAAAAGTTTTTGCTTTTGTTTAGAATTCAAAGCAAAAAACTTTTGAGTTTCAGATATATTTAAAGCTTTATTATTTAATAAATTTATAGATACAACGTTATTTTTTTCATCTACAAAGAAAAGAAAATCATCAATCTGAATTTTCTTTGTAGGTTTGAATGTACAGTCGACAAAAATAACCGATGTATTTTTAAAAAAAGTATTTAAATTATTACAAATAATCATATTTTTAATTATAGCATTTTTATTATAATTTAAGTGCTATGAATAAAATTGCAATTGTAGTTGATTCTTCATGTGGACTAAATCAGAATCAAGCGAAAAAATTAGGTTTTTTCTATTTACCTTTACTAATAGAAATTAATGGTCAAATACTTCGTGATGGGGTAGATGTTGATGATAAAAGTTTATATAACATATTTGACTTAGAAACAAAAAGTGCTAAAACATCTGTAACTCCGTTAGGTTATATGAGTGAATTATTTAAACAATTATCTGATGAGTTTGATTATATAATTGTCTTCCCAATTTCTCAACATTTATCTAATCAATTTAATATTTTAAAGACATTGCAAGCGGAATTTCCTAAATTAAAGGTCGTGGCTTCAAAACAAATTTCAATTGGAATTTTAGAGCAAATTTCTAAATTTAAGCAATTTCTTAATGAAACCCAAGATATAGAAAGTGCACTAAAATTGATTGAAAATGAATATAAGAGTGTTGAAATTACTTTAATTCCTAAATATAATGATTTTTTAGTCAAAGGTGGGCGCCTATCTTCCGCCGCCGCAGTCATTGCTAAATTAGCAAAAATTGTTCCTTTGATTAAATTTGAAGATGGTAAATTAATTAGTGTTGGTAAGGGTCGCATTTTTTTGAAAACAGTGTGTCAGCAAATTAAACAGAAATTTCAAACAAATCCAAATTTAGATTTAGTGCTTTTAACTGCAAATAAACAAATAGATTCTGAAATTCTTGCTTTTTGTGAGAGTGAATTACATATTTGTCCGAAAATTTCACAAATTCCCGCTGTTCTTGCAGTTCATACCGGACCACAGGCAATCGCAATTTTAGTGTCGGAAAACTTAAATGATATTTTAGGAGAATATTTTGAAATTTAGTTTTTTTGCAAAAAACACAGAAGAATTAAGAAAAAACTTAAAGAATTATTTAGCTTTAATTAAGCAAAAACAATTTCTACTACTTTCAGGTGAAATTGGAAGTGGAAAAACCACATTTGTAAAAATTTTAGGAAGCTTATTAAACGTACACGAAAATATTACTTCACCTAGTTTTAACTATATGAAGATTTATCCAAATTTAGTTCATATTGATTTATACACTTTTCAAGGTGATATAGATGAATTTGAAGATTATTTTGAAAATAATATTGTCGCAATTGAGTGACCTGAAAAGAAGGAATTAAGTTTTATACACTATATAAAAGTAAATATAACCAAAAGAAATGACGAGAGAAAATATGATTTTGAGGTCGTATAATTTATTTTTAGACACAACTGGTAGTGATTTTGTGTTAGTTCTTTTTGATATTAATAATAAAGTTATAGATAATAGAATTCATTATAATTATAAAAAAAAGGTTGATTTATTGGTTTTAGAATTTGAAAATTTACTTATTAAAAATAATTTGGAAATTTCTAATGTAAAAGGATTATATTTAAATTTAGGTCCTGGTTTTTTTACTGGAGTTAGAACTGCATTTGTTTTTTTTAGAACACTTGCACTATTGAATGAAATTGAATTTTATACCACAACAACTTTTGAACTTTTAAATAAGCAGATTTTAGATGAACCTTTTTTATACATTGATGCACAAGGTAATAAGTTATATTGCTTCGATGTTTTAAAATTTAAACAAAATAAGGATTATATCAATGCAATAAAAGTTGTTGAAAAACAAAATCAAAATGTTTCTAAAATAAACTATGATCTGATGCTACAAGATTTTGGTTCATTTATTGAATTATTTCAGATTCAACAACCAATGCAGGTAGAACCTATTTATATCAAAAAACCACAAATAGGAGGTTTATAGTGCGAATTTTAGGAATTGAAACATCGCACGATGACACCTCGTTAGCAATTCTAGAAAATGGAAAAATTCTTGATATGTGAACTGTTTCACAAATTGATATTTTCAAGGAATTTGGTGGAACTATACCAGAGTTGGCATCGCGAGAACATGTAAAAAACATTGCAATTTTACAAAATTTAGTTTTTGGTAAATATCCAAAAGAAAGTTTTGATTATATTGCATATACTAAAGAACCTGGATTAATCGGGACCTTACAAATAGGTTATTTATTTGCATCTGCAGTAGCTTTATCATTAAAGGTTCCCTTAATACCTATCAACCACTTACACGGACATATTTTATCTGCTAGTATAACAAATAAAATTCAATTTCCGGCCTTATGTTTGCTCGTGTCGGGTGGTCATACACAACTTCTACTAGCGAATTCTGTAAGTGATTTTGAAATTTTAGGTGAAACGTTAGATGATGCTGTTGGTGAAGTATTTGATAAGATTGCCGTAAAATCTAATTTAGGATTCCCTGGCGGGATAATTATTGATAAAATTTCTGCAAACTATTCGAATGAATATATCAATTTTACAAAACCACATACAGAAAATAAATATGATTTTTCATTTAGTGGTTTAAAAACACAAGTACTCAATTATTTAAATAACCAAAAACAAAAAAATAAAGAAGTTAATATAAATCAAGTTGTCGCAAGTTTTCAAAAAACTGCAGTTGAATATTTATGTGAAAAAACTAAATTAGCATTAGCCGAATTTGATGTAAAAACACTTATTTTGGGTGGTGGAGTTTCTGCAAATTCACAACTTCGCAGGGAATTTATAAAACTACATAAAAATACTATTATTCCTAAAATAAAATATGCAACTGATAATGCAGCAATGATAGCTGAAGTAGCATATTTACAATTAACAAAAAAATAACATAGTAATATACTATGTTATTTTAATTGTGGAAAAAATATGGAAAAATATTTAAAAAAATAAAATTTTTCTTTTTTTTGTTATTAAAAACTAATTTTAAACAATGAACTTGTATATTTTATGGTAATCTTAATGTAGATAAAATAAAAATATAAATTATGTATTTATGTACTATTAATTAATTTATTTAACAAATTAGTAGATTGATTTTATAATAATAAAAAATATATGTATCTTATCTAAATATAAGCATATAAACAAAATTTATATTTTAGTTAAATAAGGAGTAAGATGAAAAGAAAAGTTAAATATTTATTAGGAATACCAGATTTTGAAAGAATGTTAATTGCTGTTAAAAAATATAAATCTGCATTATTTAAAAACTCTGTATCAGGTAAATTGGGATTTACTTATGTTGTTGAATAAAAAATTAAAATTTTTATTATTTTTAACAGGCTCAATTGCAATTTTAACTACTTCTTGCTCTGCCAATTCTGTTTATTTAAATAGTGTTGATGGTAAAGCACAATATTTTGTGAATTTAATAAAACTAAAACAAGAATATCAAAATGTAACCTCAAATAACAGTGTAATTTTTGATCAATTTACTAATCATTTAACTTCAATAGTGAAACAAAATAAAAACAGCAGAACAAATACAGAATATAAGAATTTCTTTAAAGATTCGAATTTTAAAAAAATAACATCAAAAAAAGATTTTGAAAAAGAAATTTTATCAAGAATTAATGTTCTTTATTCAAAAATTGATGTTCCTAAAATTTTAAGTGATGATGAAGTTACAAAAATATTTGAAATAGACTTTTTAAAGGGTCAAAAATTAAATAATGTGCTTGAAAATAAAGATATCTTAATATTTGAAACAAAGGATGATCGCTTTAATTGACGATTAATTCAATATCTTTTTGATTTTGATACCAATAAAAATAATAATGGGAAAATAAATATTTTACAAATTAATCCACTATTATTAAGCAATATAAAACCCGGGATTCAAACCACGGATAAACTCAGCGACAGACAAATTTTTACTGTTATGCTTTTACCAAAATCAAAAGATTTTGAGATTAAATACACTAGTGAACAAGAAAACGACAAATTATTTAATGATTTATATGATAAATTTGGTTATAAAGTAGAAAAATTTATTAAACAACAAGATAGTGACATTGTTAATCAATTAATAGATAAAATCCAAGAAAAACAAGATATTAAATTTCAACGTTTATCCTTTTTAGGTTCATTAAAAACAGAATCCTTATCAAATTTACAACAAAATTCGGATATTCTTACTATAAATAATTCAAACGAATTTGATGAATATATACTTAATCCGTTGCTTAAAGTATCACAAGAAAATCAACTTGATTTAAGTTCAAAAGATATTAAAACAAAGTTTGAAAAAGAGTATCTTAATGATCAAGGAATTAATTATATATTAAAAAATAACAAAATTATTGTCCAAAGGATTGTCAATACAGATAATTGAATTTCTTTAAATGTACCTAACCGAATTATTAAATATACATCAGATTCAAATAAGTTATCATTAGCATATGTAAGTGATAGAATATTTAATTATACGTTTTCTATTAGTGATTATAACTATAGACCTAAAAATGAAATTTTTTATCAAGTATTGGTGGTTTCTAAAAATACAGCAATAAAAACAAAAGGTTTGTTAGGTTATAAAGAAGCAAACGACTTTCTAATAAAAAATAAAGATTTATAAACTAGGACAGGGTTTTGGTACCAGTAACAATAATCTTATAAATTTAATGCACCTCAACTCTCTTGAGGTGTTTTTCATCCTAAAGCAGATTGAAATTTTTGGTTATTGTAAAATTTTACATAATCAGAAATGAGTTGATAAATTTCTGAAAATGTTAATTTATGTAAATCATATAAATTTAAACATTTTGATTTAATATTAGAAACCCGTATTTCCCACTTTTATGAGTGTAAAAAAACGTTTATCACTATATTTAAGGAATAAACGTTATTTTTTATCAAACTTTTCTTACTGTTTTTCTACAATCATCAAAGATATCTCATGCATCGTCCATTTTTGGTATTGCATTTCTCTCTGATTCTAAAACTTCTCCGGTTAAAGTATCTACTTTTTGAGAAATAGAAATTTTATTTAATAATTTAATTAATTTTTGCTCTGTATATTCTCTAACTAAACCTGTTTCTTTGTTAAATTGTCTAAAAATATGAATTAAATATTTAAGTATAACTAATGAAATAAAACAAATTAAAAGGTGCCCGATAATATGTTATTCTAATCTTATGTAAATTGGTCTAATTGCTAAAAAGGATTTTAAACTTCTAAAATTTGATTCTATTTGTCATTGTTTTTTATAATTACCCATAATTTCGGCAACATTTTTATCTTGAAGATTTGTTTCATAAACATATAAACCATCAAATTTTTTATCTTCATTTATTTTTTTATAGTCAAGTTCAAATTTTAAATTAGAAACTTCTTTAAAAAATTTGTACTTTTTAGAACCAATTAATTTATTGAATCTACAATACCATATTCTCATCTTGTTTTTTCAAAATTATAAATTAATGCTCTCTTTACTAGGACAGGGGGAGATACCACCTCCCCCTGTCCTAATAAATTATTAAAAAAATAATCTATCAATACTTGTTGCTATAAATACATTTAATACACAAATTAACACATTAAATCTTAAAAATCTATAGCAAAATGCTATTATATAAAAATTGTTTTTTTACTTGTGTATAGGTAAAAAAGATTTTTATTAATATGTAACTAGGAAAGTAAGTTATTAATAATTTAAGATAATAAAATTCATTTATAATATTTATCTAATTTTAAAAAAATAATAAATTAAATTAAAGTATAATTTAAAAATATGAAAAAATTAAGTGAATTATTTGATTTCAAAAGCACTGAAATGCGAATTGCTGAAAACGCTTTAAAACAAATTAATAAATTAGAAGCATATGTTTCGCAAATGACTGATGATGAATTAAGATCACAAACCCAATTTTTTAAAAAATTATTAGCAGAAGGACATACTTTAGAAGACATTAGAAATGATGTCTTTGCTGTTTCTCGTGAAGCAACTAAACGTGTTTTAGGAAAAAGACCATTTGATGTGCAAATGTTAGGTGGATTGCTTTTAGACTTAGGTTCGGTTGCCGAAATGAAAACTGGAGAAGGAAAAACAATTACATCAATTGCGCCCGTTTATTTAAACGCCTTAGCAGGTAAAGGAGCAATTGTTTCTACTGTTAACGAATATCTAACTAAACGTGATGCTAAAGAGATGGGTGAGGTATTTAATTTTCTTGGTTTAAGTGTAGGTATTAATAAAGCACAAATGGACCCTGGTTTAAAAAGAATCGCCTATGCGTGTGATATTACTTATTCAGTGCATTCTGAATTGGGTTTTGATTATTTAAGAGATAATATGGTACAAAATCCTGCTGAAAAAGTGCAACGTGGGTTATATTTTTGCTTAATTGATGAAGTAGATTCGATTTTAATCGATGAAGCTAAAACACCTTTGATTATTTCGGGTGGTGAGCAAGAAGATATTAGTTCATATTTTTCAGCCGACCAATTTGTTAGAACTCTAGGAAATGAGGATTTTGTAATTGATGACGAATCTAAATCTATTGCTCTAACACATTCTGGTATTGCAAAAGCAAATAAGTTTTATCACACTCCTAATATATATAATTATCAAAATTCAGAAACAATTCATTTAATTCAAAACGCTTTAAGAGCACATAAAATAATGCATATCGATGTTGAATACATCGTTAGAGAAGGTAAGATAGAATTAGTTGATTCTTTTACTGGACGGATTATGGATGGTCGTAGTTATTCTGAAGGACTGCAACAAGCAATTCAAGCAAAAGAAGCAGTTGAAATAGAACCTGAAACTAAAACTTTAGCAACCATCACATATCAAAATTTCTTTAGAATGTTTAAAAAACTTTGTGGAATGACTGGAACTGGGAAGACTGAAGAACAAGAATTTATTGATATCTATAATATGCGTGTAAATGTTGTTCCTACCAATAGACCTGTAGTTCGTAACGATGAACCTGATGCGATTTTTGGAACTTATCAAGACAAATGAAATGCTGTAGTAGAAAAAATAGCTGAGTTATATCAAAAAGGACAACCAGTTTTAGTTGGTACCGCACAAATTGAAGAATCTGAATTGCTACATAAAATGCTATTGAATCGTGGAATTCCACATACAGTGTTAAATGCAAAGCAAAATGCACAAGAAGCGGATATTATTTCTAAAGCTGGAAATGTGAAATCGGTTACTATTGCGACAAATATGGCAGGTCGTGGAACTGATATTAAACCTTCTAAGGAAGCTTTAGAATTAGGTGGTCTTTATGTTCTGGGAACTGATAAAGCAGAGTCTAGACGAATTGATAATCAATTACGTGGACGTTCAGGTCGTCAAGGAGATGTTGGAACCAGTAAATTTTATGTTTCAATGCACGATCAATTAATGCAGAGATTCTCATCATTTGATACATTCAAAGATGCTTATGCAGATGCGAATGGAAAAGAAATTACAAGTAAAGATTTAAAGTTCGCTTTTAATACAGCACAAAAGAAAATTGAAGGTTTAAATTATGATTCTAGAAAATCAGTTTTAAACTATGATGATGTCATTAGACAACAACGAGATTTAATTTACTCACAACGCGACTTGATTCTATCATCAGAAAATATAGAGTTAATTGTGCGTAGAATGATTGCGTCAGCAGCTAGAGCAATAGTTAGAAATGGGGAATATCAACTTCATAATAAAATTTATAATTATGAAGCTTTAGTTGATTTTTTAAATAATAATATTGGACAATTAGTTCAATTTAAGTTTAACTTGCAAGAAGTAAATTCAATCCACGAAAGTGATTTGCCCGAATATATTGCCAATATTGTTCTTAATGTGTATGATGAATGACTTAAAAATGCTCTTGAAAAAAATTCAAGTGATGAACTAAATTCACTAAAACGTAAAATTATTTTAGATGTTTTAGATCATAAATGACAAACCCATATTAATCGTATGGATAAATTGAGATCTAATGTTAATTTAGTTCAATATTCGCAAAAAAATCCTTATCAAGTTTATACTAATGAAGGTACCCTACTTTTCGAAACAATGTTAGATGATATTGCTTATGATGTGATGTTGCGTATTTTTTCTAATAGAGAGGGAAAAAAATCATTAATAACCAAAGAATTATTAAATGATCCAATTTTTCAACAAATTCGTCAAACCTATTTATGGGATACTAGAATGCCGATAGAACAATATGAAAAAGAACTAATTAATTATTATCATCAAATTCTTCGCAGATATAACGAGATAGAGGAAGAAAAAAGAACGAATGAAGAAAATCAATAATTTTCTTCATTTGTTATATATTCCTAATAGCAAATTAAAATAATTTAAAATAATTAAGGAGTGGAAATGGAAAAAGAATTATTAAAAAGTGTATTTGAAAAATGTAGTAAAAATAAAGTGGAATTTCTTAAAGGTGAAAATATAACACAAAATAAATCAGATCATTCTTACTGTAACCAAGAATGTCAAGATAAGGAACAAAATAAACTACAAAATGATGAATGTAATAAATATAAACAAAGCGATCATAAAACATCACTAGTTCATGATTGTGGGAAAGAAGCGTGTAGATATAATGTTGTAATTAAACCTGGAGTTGACTGAAATAAACAAACTATTTCAACAAATGGTTTAAAAACTAATGTTAATGGATTTATTACTTTTGAAGATTTAGCAAAAAAATTTAAAGATTTAAAATTTTCATTAATATTTTAAATCAATAAAAATAATATTTTATAAAGAATGTAAATCTATAAATTGCGATTTGTATTCTTTTTTTATAGAAGTTTTATGAAAACACAAGAGAAAAAAGTAGGAATCCGGTCTTTAATTTTTTTTGTTATTAAGGTTACTTTTGTTGGTTTTGGTGGTGGAAATGCATTAATGCCAATTATAAAGCGCGAAGCCGTAGAAAAAAGAAAATGAATTACACAAAATGAATTCGATGATATAGTAATTGTTACAAACATGTTGCCTGGTGCTTCAGTTATTCAAACTCTTTCTTATATTTGTATTCATCTTTTAGGGAAATGAAAAGGTACCATAGTTACATTATTTGCAATTTTACCGCACGTGTTAATGGCTTTTGGATTTCTTTTATTAATTAATTATATTCCGCCTAAATATGTCAAGATTTTATCAGTTGGTGTATTAGTTTCAATTATTGCTTTTTTATTAGAATTTGGTATCAGATACTTAAAACAAGCGCAAAAATCAATGTACTTACCGTTGTGATTTTGTATTTTTATTTTTTCGTTTGTTTATTGTTTTTTTGTTCCTGCACCTTATAATGTTCCGGTAGTTGCTATATTTATTGTTTTGAGTTTGTATTTTATTGTTTATTTTATTTTAAAAAAGAAACATAAACAAATTAAACTAGGAGATAAATAATGTTTTTTGTTGGTTTAATTGTTGCACTTACGTTTTTAATGCTTGTTTCGTTATCTGTTTTTGGAGGCGGTCAAGTTTTTATGCCAATTTTTAGGTGATTATGATTATTTTTAGCGAGCAACTTTGGGGCAAATATTAATGATGATAAAATTAATACGGTTTTTACGGTAAGCAACTCAACGCCCGGTGTTGTATCAACTAAGTTTGGTTTTTTTACGGGTTATTTAATCGCAAATGGACAATGATGAGGCTATATTGCGATGTTTATTACTTATCTAGTTTTCTGTCTACCTGCTATCATTGTAATGGTATTAGCTATGAAATATATCAAAAAATTCAAAGCTAATACAATTATTAAAAATATGCTAATTGTAATGCGACCGATAATTGCAGGAATTGTTTTATCGCTTGCTTTGCAATTGTTCTTATCAATTTTTATACCTGAAATTAATTTTAATAAATCTGTCTCAGAATATGCAACTTTAAATCATTCTACAAATTTTTTTATTGGATATCGTAATGTTTTACTTAAAATTTATGTTCCAATAGGGATTGGAATTTCTTATTACTTAACTAAGAAAAAACTTTCTTTATTTTTAATTATCATCATTAATATTATGCTTTCATTCTTCTTATTCGCGATTCCTTTTGCCTAAAATTATTTAGTCAGTTATAATTTTTGAATATTTTTTAAAAATAATTTATAATTCTTTAGATAAAATAACTTTTATCCCCAAAATATAGGCACTTTTAAAAAAAAGTATTATAATTACACTTATTAAATTTAATTTAAGATAAACAAGGAGAACAATGACAAAAAAAGAATTCTTATTGGAAGTTGCAGATAGACTAGAATCAACACCAAAAGATGTTGAAAAGGTTCTTGATGCAATGGTGTTTGTTTTAAAAGAACAATTAATTGCTGAAGATACCGTTAGATTATCACAATTAGGTATTTTCTCTACTGTTGTTAAAAAACAACGTACCATTATTAATAGATTTACAAAAGAAGAACAAGTTGTACCACAAAAACGCGTGATCAAATACAAGTCTTCTAAATATCTAAGAGATTTGGTTGATTTCAAAGCCTAATCTTCTAAGAAGTTCAATATACACGGGAATTCTAAAGATAGTTCTTTAGAATTTTTTTCTATATCTACTAATTTAACGGATTTAATCTTATTATCTATTAACTTTTGTAAATAATTAATTTTAACTTGAAAAAAACGATTAACATTAGAAAAAAATAAGACTACAAATGCATATCCACCGTTATCTTGAATTAAATGTAAATATTGTAATTGATGTTCTTTCAAATTTGATAAATCAAAACGGTCCTCGTTGCAACTTTTAGCTTCAAAGCATATAAAACTACCTTTGTAGCAACCTGTATAATCCACGGTACTTTTTTTATATATATTTGAATCTTTAACAACTAATCTCTTTCCTTCTTTAATAATTGTTTTTAATGCAATATCTAAACCTTTCTTTTCTATAAACGCTATTTTATGAGTTCAAAAATATTCTATAGTTTTATTCAAAACCGATTCTAAAAACATTCCTCTATTTTTCATCATATTTTATATATAAAAAAATATAAAAAGCGAACTAAAAATTAACCAAAAACAAACAAATTTTAAAATTTTTGTATAATTTAGCAAGTTAAAAGGAGTTATTATGAATAAAAAACTAATTATAGGAAACTGAAAAATGAATAAGACCTTTTCAGAAACACAAGCATTCTTAAAAGAATTTGCAATCGAATTTCAACAAAAACAACATTTAGTAACTTCGAACGTTGAATTTGCGATAGCTATGCCTTTTGTAAATTTAGCGGCTTTCCAATCAAACAGAGTAGAAAAATTATACTTGGCAGCTCAAGATGTATCAGCACATGTTAGTGGAGCATATACAGGTGAAGTTTCAGCTGATATGTTGAAAGAATTGAATGCAAAATTTGTTATTTTAGGACATTCCGAAAGACGTAGCTATCATAAAGAGACAGATGAATTAGTTAATACAAAAGCAAAATTAGTATTAGAGAAAGGACTTACTCCAGTTATTTGTGTTGGGGAGACTTTGCAAGAATATGAACAAGGATTAACTAAAGAAGTTGTTAAAAAACAAATTCTAGGTTCTCTAAAAGGTTTAGATTTTACTAAAATAGTAGTTGCATACGAGCCAATTTGGGCAATTGGAACCGGAAAAGTCGCAACACCACAAATCGCACAAGATGTTTGTGCATATATACATCAATTAACATCGGATTCATTAGTTGTTCAATATGGTGGTAGTGTTTCACCCGACAATATTTTAGAATTATCAAATCAAAAAGATATTAATGGATTCTTAGTTGGTGGAGCTTCATTACAAGTTGATAGTTTTATTAAACTACTTACATTAAAAAAATAGCTTGAAAAGAAAACTGAATAAAAAATTAATTTGAAGTTCTGTAATTTTTACAACAATAGCAACATTATTAACAACTACACTTTATTTTGGTATTAATTATAAAAAAGCCGTTAATCAATTTTATGAAAGCAATAAAAAGCCCTTTATTAGATTTGACGAAACAAATATTGTTAAAAATAATATTTTAGATACACAAAATCAAGCTGATGTTAATTTGTATTATTCGTCTTTCGGGGTGCAAACTTTTTACAATTTAATTAGAATGGCGATGCTTTCTGAAAAGGAAGTTCATTTTTATAGGAGTATGGATTTAAAAGATTATCATACATCGCTAAACGTAAATAAATTAGAAGATTTTCTTAAAACAAAAAGAAAAGTTAGTAATCAATTATTTTTAACTAACTCTAAAGTTCATGAATTGGGACGGAAGACAACTGAAGTAGAATTTTTAGAACAAGCAATTGAATATGTCAAGAATAATCCTAATAAAAAAATAGCAATTTGAACTAATTCTGATCATTTTGTTAGGGCGGCACAGTTACTGGCGCGTTTGTCTAAATTTTCAAATGTTTTAATTTTTGGTATTGAAGATGCAAATTCCATTGCAAATTATATTTTAGAAAAATATTATTATGATAAACAATTTATAAAAAATAATCAAGATAATTTAGGACATTGAGTTAATCCAATTGCTAATTTCTACATAAATCGTGGTAATCAATATCTTGTTTCAAACTTCTATCCGAATATCAGTGTATGATGGAGCGATTCATTGAATGCTGATAAATTTCAGAAGATGGGAATTTACAAAAATTATTCATTTTTTGAGAATAATTCAATAAATTTAAAAGATAAAATATTTAATACACGTGATAACCAAAATAAAAGACTATCTACTTATTGAGCATCGATAACCGGAAATGATTGAGAAAGGCAACGAGATATAGTTAAAAGCATTCAAGATTCTAATGATAAACCAAGTTTGCTAATTTTAGGTACTGAGAGTAAAAATGATCAGAATCTTATTGCAAAAATTTTATTTGAATATGGTGACGAGTATAACATATATTATAAAGGGCATCCAGGAGCAAATATAAATGTAAGTTATGTCTTAAATTATTTAAAACCTGGTTATCTAGTTAAATATTACGATTATGAAACCAATCAAACAAATGTGTTTAAGGTAAAAAATTCATGAAAAATAACCGCATTAGAAAATCAAATTCCATCAGAAGAATTAACTTCTGAACACGCTACTGAACCAAATGGTTTATGATTCAATAAATGAATTGCTCTGGATTCAACAACTTCTGCACTATTTGGCATATTAAATAATAAAAACACTTATAGTGACATTTTGATGTTAGCAAAATCAGTAAATCAACAAATTTATAGAAAAAATAGTGAAGAATTTGATAAACTCTTAACAAGAATCGTGAGTAATGGTGCATCTAAATCAATTGTCATCACACTAAAAAATCAAAAGCAATCATCAGATTTCAAACTTTTAGATTTTGATTTTTCAACCTTAGAGAATTCTGGCTTTAAAATAATCAAACCTTTGAAACTAGTCCAAACAACTCAAGATGATGATGGTAACTTTTTTATAGAATTTGAATTAGAGATTTCATATCAAGTTAATACAGAAAAACCGATTGATAAATTTGTGGTAAGAATATTAAAAAATATTAAACAAAATTTATAAAAAACTTTGTTTTTAATTAAGCGAAGTTTTTTAAATTCTAAAAAATGAAATTTACAAAAAATAAGTTTTGTTAAATTTCTTTTGATATAATTAAACTATTCTTAATTATTTAAGATGACTTTATTTTCCTGGGAGAATTATGGAGAAAGTTAATATTTTTGCCTTAGGTGGGCAAGATGAAAACGGTAAGAACTGTTTTGTTTTAGATTATAATGACAATTTATATGTAGTTAACACGGGTGTGAAAATTCCAATTAATTCTAACAATGGAGTTGATACATTGATTCCTGACTTTACTTTCTTAGAAAAAAATAAAAAGAAAATTCAAGGAATTTTTATTAGTGACATTCGTAATGAAAGTTTTTCGGCACTTCCTTGATTAGTGATGAAGGTTCCTGGTGTGAAAATTTATACTTCATTTTTAAATAAACAAATTATTCAAGAACGTTTAAGTAAATATAATATTAAACCAAATTCATATGAAATTATTTCACTTTCAGAACGTATTAAATTAGGAGAAATTTATATCCAACCTATTGCATTGCCTGGGTGCGCACCTGGTAATTTGGGATTTGATTTTATTACACCAAATGGTGATTATGTCTTCATGTTTAATTATGTTGAGGGGGATTTAGGAATTTTTGGTCGCACTTGATTTTTACATCTCCCAAAGCTTTTCAACAAGCGTAAAATTAATGCATTAATTACGGACGCCGGAAATAGTAGATATACCGGACGTGCTATTGAAAAATTATTTTTACCAAATTCTGTTGAGAAAATGTTTCAGAGAACTTCACAACAAAATAAAATTATTATTGGTGGCTATAGTGAAGATATGGTTTCAATGCAACAAATTATTGAACTAGCAGTTAAATATAATCGCCCCATCATTCCGTATGGTAAAGCATATGCTGACTTGTTGTTTTTGGTGAATCAAATTCAAGAAAAGCTTGATACAAAGTTTAAGTTCCCTGAAATTTTAGATTATAAGCAAGTACATAAGGTTCACAATGCAGTTGTTTTAGTTACTGGCGCAATAAATCGCTTGTATACACGATTTATTCGAATTGTAAATAATGAAGATGTATATTTAAAAATCACAAAAGAAGACGCAGTAATCGTAATCGCCCCTTCAGTTAATGGTTTGGAATCACTAGCTGCGATAACTTTAGATGAGATAGCAAAAATTACGCCAAATTTAATAGATATTTCAGATAACGAATATTTTTACTGTCGCCCAACACGTGAAGATGTTTATAATTTAACAAAATATCTTAAACCAACAATTTTGCTACCAGTTCAAGGTTTATATCGTTATCTAGTAGATTTAGCAAATTACATTAAGGAAGATAAAATATTAGCAAAAGAAGTAAATCCAGTAATTCTACAAAACGGAAAAATTGCTCATTTTGCCAATGGTAAATTAGTTAGTCAAAATGGTAAAATTAAAGATGTTGGTGATGTCATTATTGATGGTTTTGGAGTTGGAGATATCTCATCTGAAGTTCTAGCTGAACGTGAAATTTTAGGGCGCGAGGGTGTTATTATTATTAATTCAATGTATTCACCTAAAACTAAGCAAATTATTGGTAAATTAAATATTAATTATGTCGGAGTTATTGATCCACAAGATCAACCATATATTGACGCATTAATAAAAGAAATTATTGCTGATGTTATGCTGACTAAAACATTTTTAACCATGCGTGAATTTAATGAAAAAGTGCGTAAAACCATAAGAAAACGGATTTTTAAAATCACCGATAAAGATCCGATGGTTGCTTTTACGTTAACTACAATTTAAGATGAAATTATCAAAACTTTTTAATGTACTACAAATTTCTTGGAAAGAACCTTTACCTGATAATCAACTTATCTTAGGCAAAAAGATAAAAGTTTGGAAATTAGTTTTATTTATGATTTTTTATCTTTTTTCATTGGTTCTTAATGTTTTGTTTGTTATAAAAATCCTACCAGCTTGATTGCAATGAACCTATGTTTATACATATGCACTCTTGTTTGGAAATACAATTTTTTATTTATACTTGTTAAGTTTGATTTATTTGGTTATTTTGTTATTAACCAGTAAATATAGACAAAATTCATTAACTTGATTTTCAAGGCAAAGAAAAATTAACTGAAGCGATTTTCGACAAAGAAGTTTGCAAATACTCATAGCACTATTTCTTTTTTTAGTTTTACTTACACATATAATTTTGCATTTTATATATCAAGTTCAATATGAATTTAGTTTACAATTGCCACAAAAAATATATGTTGAAGGTTGATGAAAACACTTTATAAGAAGCGATTCAATGATAGTTAGTGCATTCAAATTCAACATTTTTAATAATGTTGGTTTCCTTTTTGATAGTATTTTTAATTTATTGTATATCCCTACCTTTTCGGCGATTCTACCTATTTTAGTTTTGCTCACTATTTTTATATTTATCTTACATAAAATTTTGGATTTCAAACTATTAAGAATTCAAAATCGTTTAAATATCATTCAATATCAAGGGTATTTATCTAAAGGTAAATATTTATTAACCACAGATTTAATAAGATTTTTTGACTTTGTTTTTGTGGCTGTAAAATATTTTCAAATTGACTTTAAAAAAAATAGTTATAAAATTTTATTAAATCAACTGCTTAATATGTTAGATGTTTCAGATGTGCAGCAGTTGCTGTGAAATGACGAAAAATCTAAGCATGAAAAAAGTTCAGGCGATGATTTGATTTCACAGCTCGAAGCATTGGAAATACCACAAACTAAACCACCAAAATCAGCAAACAACCAGAAATTTTTAGATGAAATTTCACCAATACAAAGGAGATAAAATGTTTAGAAAATTACCATGAAATGATGCGAAAGCAGTTTTAGATGCAAAAAAACCTGATGATTTAACATTTTTAATTTTTACAACAGATTGATGTGGAGATTGTAAAATGATGCGTCCTACTTTAGAGCGTATTGCAGAAAAATTTGCAAGTTCAGGAGTGGATTTTATTCACGTTAATGCTGAAGAAGCTAAGCTGTTTCGCAATCCAGATAATAAATGGAAGGTGCTTAAAGTTCCTACAATGATTTTATTAAAAGGCGACGAAATAGTCGAAAAAGGTTATGAATATATACCTGAAGAAATTTTAAGTGAATGGATAGAAAACCGAATTTCGTAGGTTGATACACCAAGAACCGTTGTTTTATAAAAAATGTGAAAATTTTCATTTTCGCATTTTTATTTTTACTATATAATTGAAAAGCAACTATAACAGTGATCTATAAGGTTGCTAAAGCACCATTAAGTTGCTGAGGATGCTTTAGGTTTTTATAGTGAGTTATGTTCAAATATAGAACAAAGGAGGCAACAAAATGAGCAAATTAAACATCAAAGTTAAAGGTTTTGATCATGCTTTAGTTGATGTAGCGGCAAAAAAATTATTTTTGTTAGCTAAAGAAGAAAAAGCGCACGTAAGTGGGCCAATTCCATTACCAACTAAAAGAGATGAAATTACTATCTTAAGATCAGTTCATGTTAACAAAACTAGTCGTGAACAATTTGAAAGTAGAACACACCAAAGATTAGTTGTGATTCAAAATCCAAGTGATGGTTTAGTTGACAAAATCAACAGACTTGATCTACCAGTGGGTGTTGGAATTCAAGTTAAAGTTAAAAAATAATAATTATTTAATTAAGGAGAAAAAATGAAAGGAATCTTGGGACGTAAAGTTGGTATGACTCAAATCTTTACTGAAACTGGTGCTAGAGTACCGGTAACGGTGGTAGAAGTACAACCAAATGTTGTGTCTAAAGTTTTAACAACTGACAAAAATGGTTATGTTGCTACTCAACTTGCGGTTTTTGATAAAAAAGCAAGTCGTGTTACTAAACCGTTAAAAGGTCAATTTGATAAAGCTAACACAACTCCTAAGCGCTTCGTCAAAGAAGTTCGTAATATGTCGGGTTATGAACTTGGATCGATTATTACTGCCGATATCTTTAAGTCAGGTGAATTAGTTGATGTTACCGGTACTTCAAAAGGAAAAGGTTTTGCCGGAGCAATCAAAAGACACAATCAGGCGATTGGTCCAAAATCACACGGGGGAGGTGGTGGTTCTCAACCCGTAAGACAAACTGGTTCTCTTGGAGATATTTCAGGAAATAGAGTTTTTAAAGGAATGACAATGCCTGGACATTTAGGGCATGTTAAAACCACAGTTCAAAACTTAGAAGTAGTTAAGGTAGATGTGGCAAATAATTTAATTCTAATCAGAGGTTCAATTCCTGGTGCCAAAAAATCTTTTGTTGTAATTAAAAAAGCAATTAAAGGGTTACCAGATCATGACGGTGTTAAATTAGTTAATATTGCAGAAGTTCAATTAATGAACGAATTAATTGAGCATGCTAAAAAATTTAATATTGAAGTTACAGTTGGAATGACCGCCGCTGAATTACAAGCATTAATTTCAGAAGCCGAAGCAAAAGAAGAAGGAGATAAATAGTTATGGCTGAGACAAAAGCAAAAAAAACTACTACAGCAGCAAAAGCAACAACTAAAAAAACTCCAAGCAAGTCGACTGCTAAAGCATCCGTTGATAAAAAGCAACCTACTAAACCTACTAAACTTACTAAAACTACTAAAAACACTAAAACAGATACTTCTGTTAGTACAAAGAAAACTACTTCTGCAACTAAGGTTGCAAACAAAGGCGCAATTAAATCAGCAAAAGTAACTGTACAAAAAGAAGTACAAGTTGCTAAAAAAACATTTAGTGCTGATTTACCAAAAAGTTTATTTGGTTCAGAAAAAATTTATAATCAAGCAATCTTTGACACAATTTTATCTGAACGTGCTTCAAGAAGACAAGGTACACATCAAGTTAAAAACCGTGCCGCCGTAAGTGGTAGTGGTAAAAAACCTTGAAGACAAAAAGGAACTGGTAGAGCGCGTCATAGCTCAGTGCGTTCACCAATTTGAGTTGGTGGTGGTAGAGCATTCGGGCCACAAGCAAATAAAAATTATTCACTAAAAGTTAATAAAAAAGTTAAATTTGCCGCTTTTGTTTCTGCATTAACTTTATTAGCAAACGATAAAGCAGTTATTGTAAATGATTTAGATTTACAAACCATTAAAACAAAAGACCTACTTGCAAAATTAAAAGAACTACAAGTTAATGATTTAAAACATGTTTTAATTGTAACTGAAAGTCCAATAGTATTTAAGTCAGCAAAAAACTTACCAAATGTTGCTACTTCAAAAGCTAATTCTTTAACAGTGGAAGAATTAATTGGTGCAGATGTTTTAATTCTGTCACAAGAAAGTTTGAAATTATTAGAAAGCAGAGTTAAATAATTATGGAAATCACAAAAGTAATTAAATCACCAATTCTTTCAGAGAAAACTGATATCTTAAGAACACAAAATAATGTTTATGTGTTTAAAGTAGATTTTGCAGCAAATAAATTTCAAATTAAAGAAGCTATAGAAACCATTTTTAATGTTAAGGTAGCAAAAGTTAATACTATTAAAGTTCATAAAAAACCAAAAAATGTAGGACGTTACCACGGATTTACCAATCGTTATAAAAAAGCAATGGTTACTTTAGAAGATGGTCAAGTAATGAATTACTTACCAAACGATGCGACAACTACAACAATTGATACTAAAGAGGTTGAAGAAGCAAAAGCAGCTAAAGCACAAAAATCTATGGACGTTGAAGCAAAAGTTGCACAAAAATTAGCGGCAAAAAAATCAGTTGCGACCAAAACAGTAACTGTAACTAAGAAAACCACAACTAAACGTAAAGTAGGTGGTGAATAATTTCTTTAATGAATGAAACTGATATTCATTAAATTCATAATAAAATATCGCGGAATTTAAATGCTTAAAAGAAAGATCCGCAACTATTTTTAAGCAAAGGAGACATTTGAAATATGGCATTAAAACATTATAAGCCAACTACCAATGGTCGTAGAAATATGTCTTCGTTAGATTTTAAACAAAACTTATCAGGCCACGAACCAGAAAAATCATTATTAGTAAATTTAAAAAATAATGCAGGTCGTAACAACCAAGGTAAGATTACTGTTAGACATCGCGGAGGACGTGTTAAAAGATTCTACAGAATCATTGATTTTAAACGTAACAAAGATAATATTCCTGCTATTGTAAAAACAATTGAATATGATCCAAATAGATCAGCTAACATTTGTTTATTAGCATATGCAGACGGAGAAAAAAGATACATTTTAGCTCCAAAAGGGATTGTCTTAGGACAAAAAGTTGTTTCAGGAGAAGTTGTTGATATTATGATAGGAAATGCATTACCATTAGCTAAGATCCCTGAAGGTACATTTGTACATAATATAGAAATGCAACCTGGTGGTGGAGGTATTATTGCGCGTAGTGCTGGTACTTCTGCACAAATTCTTGGAAAAGATGATGACGGTAAATATGTAGTGTTAAAACTTAAGTCAGGTGAAACGCGTCGCATTTTAGCTCGTTGTCGCGCAACAGTTGGTGTTGTTGGAAATGAAGAACACTTACTTGTTAATGTTGGTAAAGCTGGAATTAATAGATACAAAGGAATTAGACCTACCGTTCGTGGTTCTGTAATGAACCCAGTAGACCACCCACACGGGGGAGGAGAAGGAAAACAACCAGTTGGTCGTAAAGCGCCTCTCACTCCTTGAGGTAAAATTGCACTTGGTGTTAAAACTAGAAAAACTAAGAAATCTTCAAATAAACTAATTTTAAGAAGAAGAAAGGATGCTAAATAATGGCTCGTAGTCTTAAAAAAGGTCCATTTGCCGATGACCATTTACTTAAAAAAGTAGATGCAATCATCGAGGGTAATGCACCTAAAAAACCTATTAAAACATGATCAAGACGTTCAACTATTTTCCCAAGTTTTGTTGGTTTAACATTTGCGGTTCATAACGGAAGACAATTTGTTGAAGTTTATGTAACTGATGATATGGTAGGACATAAACTAGGTGAATTTTCACCAACCAGAACGTTCTCGGGTCACGGTGCTGACAAAGGTAAGAAAAAATAATGGCTCAACAAGCAGTCGCACACGTTAAATTACAAAGAGTGAGCAGCTCAAAAGCAAAATTAGTTGCTAACTTGTTTAGAGGAAAAGATGTGTCTTATGCATTAGCAATTTTAAAGAATACATCTAAAAAATCTGCCCCAATTTTTGTAAAATTATTAAACTCAGCCATCGCAAATGCAACAAATAACCATGGAATGAACGCATCAAAATTATTCGTAAAAGAAGTTTATGTTAATGAAGGACCAACTCTTAAAAGATTTCAACCAAGAAGCCAAGGTAGGGCAAATTCAATTTTCAAACGTACATCAAACTTTTCAATTGTATTAGAGGAGAGAAACTAATGGGACAAAAGGTTAATCCAAATGGGTTCCGTTACGGAATTACTAAAGCACACAATTCAACATGATTTGCTGATAAAGCACAATTTGGTGCTTACCTAGTTGAAGATGCTAAAATTTACAAATTCTTTGAAAAGTTTGTACGTCAATACCAAATCGGACAAGTACAAGTTAAAAGAAATAAAGATAATAAAGTTACTGTATTTTTACATACAGCAAAACCAGCAACAGTTTTAGGTCAAGAAGGAAAAAACATCCAAGATTTAACTTTAAAGGCGCAAAAATTTGTTAAGAATAAAAATCTTAACCTTAGAATTCAGGTTGTAGAACTAAAAAAACCTGACTTAAATGCAAAATTATTAGCTGAAATGATTGCAGCAAAATTAGAAAATCGTGAAAGTTTCCGTCAGGCACAAAAAATCGCAATGAGAGCTGCGATGAAATCGGGTGCCAAGGGAATTAAAACAATGGTTAGCGGTCGTTTAAATGGTGTTGATATGGCTCGTTCAGAAGGGTATTCTGAAGGCGAAATGAGACTACATACTTTAAGACAAAATGTGGAGTATGCAACCGCAACCGCTAGAACTACATATGGTGCTATCGGAGTTAAAGTATGAGTTTCGTTAGGTGAAATTTTGGAAGGAGATCAAAAAAATGCTTCAACCAAAAAGAACTAAATTTAGAAAACCATTCTTAGTAAAACATAGTAAACGTAAAGCAACCAAAGGAAATACGGTGGTATTTGGAGATTTTGGATTACAAGCAGTAACTTCAGCATGAATAACTGCACGTCAAATTGAATCTGCACGTATCGCTGCAACTCGTAGAATGGGACGTGAAGGACAAGTTATTATTAGAATTTTTCCTCACTTCTCAAAGACTTCTAAACCTATCGGGGTTCGTATGGGATCTGGAAAAGGTGCTCCCGAACTTTGATATACAGCAGTAAAAGTAAATACAATGATGTTTGAAGTAAGTGGTGTTTCAGAAGAAATTGCTCGTGATGCACTACGTTTAGCAGGACATAAATTACCAGTAAAGTGAAAAATCATTAAAAAAGAAGAAGGAGTGCAATAATGCTTTATAAAGATTTAGAAAAAAAATCAAAAGATGAGCTAGAAAAATTAGCATTAGAACTTAAAGCAGAATTATTCACTTTAAGATATAGAAATGTTACTGGTGATTTAAAAGAAACCCACAAAATTAAAATAATTAGAACTGATATTGCAAAAGTATTAACTGCATTAAACGCTAAAAAGGATGCTAAATAATTATGGAAAGAAATACAAGAAAAACCTTAACTGGAACAGTTGTTTCAGCTGGCAAATCAGCTAAAACAATTATTGTTGCCGTAGATACCTTTAAAAAACACCCACTTTACTCAAAACGTTTTAAATCAACTAAAAAATTTGCAGTACATGATGAAAAACACTTAGCTGGTTTAAATGACATTGTAGTAATTATGGAAACTAGACCACTTTCAAGAACCAAACGTTTTAGATTAGTATCAATTAAACAAAAAGCAGTAGAGGGAAATAACTAATATGTTAATAGAATTATCAAAAGCAAATGTTGCTGATAACTCAGGTGCTAAAGAAATTGGTGTTATTCGTATTTTAGGTGGTTCAAAGAAAAAGGTTGCAAAAATCGGTGATATTATTGTATGTTCTGTGAAAAAAGCAATTCCTAACGGTGTGGTTAAAGAAGGTCAGGTAGTTAAAGCGGTTGTGGTGCGCTCAAGATACGGATTACACCGTGATAATGGTTCATATATACGTTTTGATGATAATGCAGTTGTGATTATTAAAGAGGATTTAACTCCACGTGGAACCCGTGTTTTTGGGCCGGTTGCGCGTGAGTTGCGTGAAAAGTTCCCAAAAATTGTTTCACTAGCCCCTGAAGTACTTTAAGATAAGGAGAAATTTTTATGGCTAAAATTAAATTTAAGAAAAATGATCCGGTTATAGTTATCGCAGGTAGTGAAAAAGGAAAAACCGGAACAATTGATAAAATCCTTCCAGATTCAAACAGAGTTATTATTAAAGATGTAAATATCGTAACCAAACACAACAAACCAACCCAAAAAAATCAAGACGGTTCAATTACAGAAATAGCTGCTCCAATTCATATTTCAAACGTTGCTTATTTATTTAAAAAAGCTACTAAATCACACCCAAATCAATTCTCAAAACTTGGATATAAAATAAACAAAGATGGTAAAAAAGTGAGAGTTGTCAGAAAAACAAACAAGGAAATTAATTAATTATGCTCAAACAAGTATATTTATCAAAAGTAGTTCCAGCGTTAAAAGAAAAATTCAACTACTCATCTATTATGCAAGTTCCAAGAATTGAAAAAATTGTATTAAATATGACCGCAGGTAAAGAAGTTTCAAATTCAAAAGCAATTGAAGAAGTTCTCAATGAATTAACATTAATTTCGGGGCAAAAACCATTTCAAACTAAAGCTAAAAAATCAAACGCATCATGAAAATTGCGTGAGGGAATGCCAATGGGTGGGAAAGTTACCTTACGTAGAGATCGTATGTGAGAATTTTTAGAAAAACTGATCCATGTTGCAATGCCACGTATTCGTGATTTTCGTGGAGCAAATCCTAAAGCATTTGATGGAAGAGGAAATTTTGCTTTAGGTATTAAAGAAGAAATCATTTTTCCAGAAATTGATTTTGATAAAATCCGTCGTATCAAAGGATTGGATGTCCTTGTTGTAACTACCGCAAAAAGCGATCAAGAAGCAAGAGCCTTATTAGAATTATTAGGTGTACCATTTGAAAAAAAAGGAGCTAAATAATGGCGAGAAAAGCACTAATTATTAAGTCAAAGCGTCACAGTAAATTCTCAACTCGTGCTTATACACGTTGTGAATTATGTGGTAGACCACATGCGGTTTTAAGAAAATATAAAATTTGTCGTATCTGCTTTAGAAACCTTGCACATGAAGGTAAAATTCCAGGTATCAAGAAAGCGAGTTGATAATTATGTTTATAACAGATCCAATTTCAGACTTAGTGGTTCGTATTAAAAACGCTAATGCTAGAAAACACAAAACCGTTGCAATTCCTTATTCAACAAAAAAGGAAGCTATTGTTAAGTTATTTGAATCAGAAGGGTACATTGCTTCATATGTGGTTGAGGGAGAATTAACCACCAAACAAATCGTAGTTACACTAAAATACAAAAAAGGTCAATCAGCAATTGTTGGAATTAAAAGAGTTTCAAAACCCGGGTTACGTGTATATGTAAAATCAACTGAGATTCCATCAATTATATCTGGTTATGGAACTGTAATTATTTCAACCTCTAAAGGTTTAATGACTGGTAAGGAAGCAAGAAAGGCAAATGTAGGTGGTGAAATTGTTGCCTACATTTGATAGGTAGTTTATAGATGTCTCGTGTCGGAAATCGTATATTAACTATCCCTGTTGGTGTAACCTTCAAAGTTGATGCTTCTAACGTTACAGTTAGCGGGCCTTTAGGGAATTTATCAAGAAAATTCAGTTCATTAATCTCAATTAAAGTTGAAGATAACAAAGTTTCAACTCTTCGTGCAAACGAAGAAAAAACCACTAAACAATTACATGGTACAACAAACTCTCATATCGCTAATATGTTAGAAGGTGTTTCAAAAGGCTTTAAAAAAGTCTTAGAAATTAAAGGAGTTGGGTATAAAGCAAACTTAAATGCTAATTTTTTAGAAGTTTCAGCAGGTTATAGTCACTCTGTTAAATTAAATGTTCCTGCAAATTTAAAAGTTGAAGTTACTAAAGAAGGTGTTGTAGTTTCAGGAATTGACAAAGAAAGTGTTGGGCAATTTGCCTCAGTTGTGCGTGCTATTAGAAAACCAAACGTATATTCTGGAAAAGGTATTTCATATAAAGGTGAAAAAATTAGACGTAAGGAAGGAAAAACAGCTGGTAAAAAATAGGCTGTGAGAATTATTATGGCAAAATTATCAAGAAATCAAGCAAGAAAAATTAAACATACTCGCGCAAGATATCATCTAAATGGAAGCGCAAGCAAGCCACGTCTAAATGTTTTTAAATCACACCAAAACTTTTATGCACAACTTATTGATGACGAAGCTAGAGTAACTTTAGCTTCAACATCAACTCTTAAAGATGCAACATACGGTGGAAACATTGCTGCTGCAAGTAAATTAGGAGAAGTAATGGGAGAAAAAATTAAAGCTTTAAACATCGATACAGTAGTTTTTGATCGTGGTGGATATTTATATCACGGAAGAGTTAAAGCATTTGCTGATGCAGTAAGATCAAAAGGAGTTAAATTCTAATTATGGAAAATAATGAATTAAAAAACGCACCTGTTAAACCAGTCGCTGGTACAAAAGAAGTTACTGCAAAGAAAGCTCCCCATTCACAAAAAACACAAGAAACTAAAAATACCGAGCGTCCTGAACGTCGTAATATTAAAAAAGCTCCAACTCGTACAAATAATCGTCGTTTTAAAGAAGTTTCTGAATATATTGAAAAGGTCATTGATATTGCTCGTGTTACCAAAGTTGTTAAAGGTGGAAGAAGATTTAGTTTTTCTGCATTTGTAGTAATCGGAAATCAAAAAGGAAGTATTGGATACGGTCACGGAAAAGCAAATGAAGTCCCAGATGCAATTAAAAAAGCGATTAAAGATGCAAAAAATAATCTTATCATCGTTCCTGTTGATCCAAAAACTGCAACCATTCCACATGAAGTTAATGCTAAATTTTTAGCTTCAAAAGTTATGTTAAAACCAGCAAGTAAAGGGAAAGGATTGATTGCTTCTGGAACTGTTCGTGCTGTTGTAGAATTAGCTGGTTATAAAGATATTGTAACCAAAACTTACGGATCTCGCTCTAAAACTAATACTGTTAAAGCAACCGTTAAAGCATTACAACAACTAAGAACTCCTGAACAAATTGCTGAATTAAGAAATAAAGATGTAAAGGACTTAAGATAATGTCAATTAAATTACATACATTAAAACCCACCGAAGGATCAAGACCACAAAAACACCGTAAAGGGCGTGGTCATGCAGCCGGAAAAGGTAAGCAAGCGGGAAAAGGACAATCAGGACAAAACAAACGTAAAGGACACAGATTGGGATTTGAAGGAGGACAAACTCCTTGATTCCGTCGTATTGGGAAACGTGGATTTAGAAATGTTAACCATATTGAATATCAAGTAATTAATCTTTCACAATTACAAACACGTTTTGAAAATAAAACTGAAGTTACACCTGAATTATTATTTGAGAGTGGCCTTGTAAAAAGAAACTTACCAATTAAATTATTGGCAGATTTAACAAACACCAAATTAACTAAAGTATTTACAGTTACCGTAAACAAAGCTTCTAAAGCCGCTATTGAGGCAGTTGAAAAAGCAGGCGGAAAAGTTATTGAATTATAATCATTAAAAACATATGTTTATAAGCGTATGTTTTTTTAATAGCACTTTGTATGAATAAATTAAAACACACCGTATGGTGTGTCTAAGCTTATTTTGTAAATAGTTTAATTGCTTCTTTTTCAACTTTTTCTGCTTCTGTAGTGTTTTCAGGATTCATTTGCAATAGTAAAGTTTTTGTGATATCTACGTAAGTTATTAAGCCTTTATACTCTTCAAAATCAGGTTTATTTTTTAATGATTTTGCAAATTCGCTATCCGGTTTATTAAAATCGGTTTTTGATAATGAAAAGATTCATTCTTTAACTATCTTTCTTTTGAAATCTTCTCTAGCGACTTTTTCAAATTCATTTTGCATTTCCGCTTCTGTTGTTTTAACTAATTGTAAATATTCAGTGCGCTTAATTCTTAATTCTTTTAAACTATGGTCAAATTCTTTTTGTTTTTTTGTAACTTCATCTTTTAACAAGTTGGGATGAATAATTACATTTTTTATTTTCAAAACCTCGTTAACTACATTTTCTAAAAAGTCTTTTAATTCTTGCGTAAATGCATCTTTCAAAAATTTATTTTGTAAATATACTTCTAAATCACTTAAATTTTGAATTTCTGGATTTCCTAATTTTTTAAAGAATTCATCATTTAATTCAGCAGGCACGTTTCTTAAAATCTTGTTAATTTTAACTGAAAAAATTGCTTCTTTACTTCTATATTCTTTTACAAAATAATTTTCAGGAAAAACTACTTTAATATCACCTTTTCAACCTAAATGTTTGCCAACTAATTGTTCTTCAAAACCAGGAATAAATTGTTTGGAACCTAAAACTAAATCAACGCCCTCGGCTTCTCCACCATCAAACGGTTCATTATCAATAAAACCGATAAAATCTATGTTTAAGGTGTCTTCCATTTGTGTTTTTGTTTTTTTGTCTGTAACTTCCTCTTTTTCACCTAATTTATTTTTGAAGTTTTCTAAGATCTTTTTCTTATCTACTTTAGTTAGTTTTTTAAATGTGAACTTAGTTTTTAATTCACCTAATTTAATATTTGAAAAATCTGGTAAAAGAGGAAAATGAAATTTAAAAAGTAGATTGCCTTCCTTGTCTAAATCACTTGAGATAGAATATTTAATTCCTGCTTTTATATCATTTTTAACAATATAATCAAAAACATTTGTTAATTCTGTTTTTAAGAAAATATTAGCAGTTTCATCATATATTTTAGTTGAATTTATGTATGCATGTAATTTTTCTTTAGGAGCTTTTCCTGGTCTATAACCGGGTACTTTTACTTTTTTACTTTCTTTTTCTAAAAGTTCATTGAATTTTGCGTCAAAAAGTTTTTTTTCAATGGTTGTAGAAACTAAAACTTCTGATTTTTCTTTATTAACTGTATGTTTAATCATTTAAATTGATCTCCTCGGTATTTTTATATAAATAATAATTATTTTACATTATTTTTTCTTTTATTAAATTAGCAAAATAAAAATAAAAAAAATTAAAAAATGTTTGTTTTTTTAAAAAAAACGTGTACTATATTATTAGTAGCAATAGCAAGCGGGATCACCTGATACCATTCCGAACTCAGTAGTTAAGCCGCTTTACGCCGACGATAGCCGAAAGGTGAAAATAGGAAGCTGCTTTTTTTATATTTTATTTAATTTCAATATAAGGAAATTGGACTCCACTTAATGTAACAACCTTATAATAATTTATATTAATATTAGATAAATATTTTAGTTTTAATTGCATTTCTTTATAATCAAAATACACAAAAGATCAAATATCAGGTTCACTACTAAATAATAAATCAAATAATTTAGTTAAATAGTCTTTTTTGCCTTGATTAGCCTTTTTTAGATATTGTATTATTTTGACATTATTATTTTTAGATTTACTAGGAATTAAAACATTTAAATAAATATCAATACCCTCGATATTAATAAAAGGTAAACAAATTAAAGGATCTTGTTGGTTCTTTATTTGTAAATAGATTTTGTTCAATTCTTTTAGTTTTAATAGGGTGTTATATGTAATAATTACATTTATTGGTTGCGAAGCAAATTTGCCCATTAGAGCTTCATCTAATGTTTTATCATAGAGCGAATAAACAAATTTTAAATCATAAGCCAATTTATTAAATTTTAAAAGTGGGTGTTGAATTTGCATATTTTTCATCTTAAAATTATATTAAGATTTATGTTTTTAATATGAAAATAAATATATAATAAATTACAAATTTAATTATCTTATTTATAAAATGTTTATTTAATTACTTGTTTATTTAAAGTAAAATTAATCTTGATTTTTCGGTTGTTTAGTAGCATAAAAAACTATTTTTTTTGCTATAATTTAATTAAATTTACATTTTTAAATAATGTCGTATATTTTAAAGGAAAATTATGGCCAAAAGAAAGAAAACATTTTTCGAAAAACTAACTGAGTTAAACGATTCATATGAAGATAGACAAAAAAAACTAAAAACAAATCGTAGAAAAAGAAATCGGATTAATATTGCAATTCTTTCTGCGTTAGGTGTTTGTGTGGTTGCCGGTATTTCAATTCCCTTAGCCATTAATACAACAAAAGTTAATTACATACAACCAAAATCTGATAATGAAGTTATTTTAGAACAGAGAGATAATGATAAAGTTGTTAACAAAGTAAATGTTGGTGAAATCACAAAATTACTAAGTGATCCAAATCATTTGACAAACCAAAAAATTGATGATTTGTATAGACGAGCTATTTTTTATTTTTATAATGAAGAAGTAAAAGCATCAAAACAGTATCAAAACTTATATAACAATTCTTTATCTAACGACGAAAGCTTAAAAAGTGATATAGAGTTAAAATCATTAAATAAAATTCGTTTAGAAAAACGTCAAATACTTAATGATGACAGAAATAATATAGAAAAAAATTATCCATATGATACTTTTGAAACTACATGAAATAAAAAACTACAATCAGACGAATATGGACATAGTAAAAATATTGATGAAGCAGTTGAATATTTAACTTTCAAAGAAGTTGAAAATGAAGCTAAAAGACGCTTTAGTATTGAAGCAAAAGTAGTTGATTTAAAAGATATTAAACGAAACGCAACACGTGATATAGATGCAACTGACGAAAATGGTAATCCAATTAAAGATGCAAGTGGAAATCAAAAAATCTTATTTAAACAAGGTGAAAATGTTTTGCCTTACTATCAAGAAAATAAGACATACTTTATTGATTCAAAACAACCAAATAAAGCAGTTATTTTTACCACTAAATCATATGTTGCGGATTTAAAAGACCCTAGCACAATCATTGCTAAATATTTTTCTAAAAATAATATTAACATTGCAACAACTGTGCTGCTACCTGGTGTTGTTAATAATGATTTAACTTTACCTTTTAGTTTTGATAAAGATAACGCAAAAGAAAAATTGATAAATATTTTAAAATATACCGTAACTAAAAATACTGATTCAAATGTAACTTTTTCTCAAAATATTGATTTTCTTAAAAATATTTCAGACGCAGTTTATAACACCACTTTACAATCTAATGAAACATTGGATCGTTTTAATAGAAGGAAACGTCGTTTTGAATTTTATTTAAATAATTTAACTTTAACAAAACCGGAAACATTGGCAACTAATGGTATTCAAAGTTATGATGATATGTTAAATCAAAATGTTGATTTAGCTTTAGCGGCACAAAGTTCAACACTTTTTGAAACCCAAACTACAAAGTTGCCCGAAATTGATTTAAATGAAATTTTTAAATTACCAAGTGGAATTAATCCTGAAAGAGAAACAATTATTCAATCAAAATTGCAACAGGCACAAACTCTAGTAACTAAAAATAATCCTAATGATGGTCGTAAAATTACTAATTTAATTGAAGAGGTTAACAAAAACATTGAAATTTTAATTAATTCAATGACTGCACAACAGTTCTCAGATTATGTTAGAGCCAGATTTAATGATAACTTTAATGTGGTTGTTCATTCTACTGATAAATATTTATCATTTGCATATAGAGTAAAAAACAAACCGGACTTTTTAATCATACCTACAGAGAAAGGTTTGATGCTTTATAAAAATCAAGAAATTACATCATTAGATCAATTTAAAACATTTATAAAAACAGATTTAGAAAATTTATTATTAGGTAATAATACTAATTTTAAGATAACAGATAAATTAAGTTTAAATCCGAATAAAGAACAACTTTTAGTTGCCGCTTTAAGTGATCAAGGTTTCGTTAATGAATTACTAAAAACCACTAATCCATTTTCACCATCTAAGCAAACGGAAAACTTTAAACAAAGCGATTTAGATGCAATTAAGGAAAATGTTTTAGCAATGTCTGAAGGAAGTGTGCAAACTAAGTTTATCAGCGATATTGAAAAAGTTAATAAATGAATCAAAGATACTTATAACAAGAAAAATTCTTTAAATATTGCGTTTGATAAAACTGATGCAAAACTAAAAATTGCTTATTTTGATAAAAGTAACCAACAATTTACATATAGTAGTAATAATGCTTTTGATTTAATACAAAATACACTTAGATCACAATTACAAAAAGGAGAAAAATAATGCAGATTAAAAAATGAATTAAATTTTTAATGCTTTCTTCTTCTGTAATGACTCCTTTAGTAGTTGCAGTTTCTTGTGGTCGTAATGTTGATACTACCGAGAAAATAGCGCAAGATGAAAAATTTGCTGATAAAAAAGTAAAAGATGTAGCAGAAAGTATTTGACTTGAAGGTACAGTTAAAAAATTATATGCTATTACACCAACACAAGACCTTTTAGCAAATGTAAATTTTGAAAATGATGCTTTTCAAGCGTATTCAACTTACGCAGATTTTAAAAATCAAACAGATAGTTCATACATGTGAAAAGAAACTACTAAATTATTGCAAAGTGGTTTATTAAATCAAGCGGATAGACAAGCGTTACAATCGCTGAGTTTATATAAATCAAAACCAAACAAAGATCAATTTAAGATCTTATTTAAAATTGATGCATCAGGTGTCAAATTAAATGTTTTAAAAATGTTATTAGTAGATAAATATTTAACTCTTTCAAATCAGGAAGAAATTAAAAAAGTTGATGATAAAGCGTATGAAACAAACAAAAATAATTACGATACAAATAATTTCTTTTTAATTGATTATCTAGTAAATAAAAAAATAGTGCAATTGTGACAATATAGTAATCCTGGAGTAGATATTTTTACTATTGAAACCAGTCAAATTCAAAATATTGCTGACTACAATAAAATTGCGACTGAATCATATACTGATTCAGATACTGTTTCAAATGATTTATTATTCTTTAATAACCCATATGAAGGCAAGTTAAATGATTATGTAGGAATTAAAGATGCTAATAGTTTTAATTTAAATAATAATCTTCAGAATTTAAAAACTATTGTGAATGCTTCCGAACTTAGTGGTTTTTATGATCCGATTAATAGAAAATTAGTAAAAGTTTTAGATAATGAAGAATTGGCACAACCAATAGCAATTAGTGGTGATTTAAATAAAATTCAGATTTCTTATCTAAACCGAATTTTACCTTTAGCTAAAGATATCATGATAGATAATCCTAAAAAAGGAGAAACCAATCAACCAGATAAAATTAAGCAAACAATTCTATCTATGGATGAAACACCTTTTAAAAACAGTTTAATTAAATTAATTGTTCTATTAATACAAAATGACGAAAGTTTGTATAATAAAGCTTTAAATGCATTTGTAGCATTAGGTAATAAATTAACCGTGGACAATGACATCATTAAGAAAGCGGTAGAAGGAGAAAAATTCATTGGATAGTCTTTTTAGCAAAATAATTAATCGTCAATTACCGGCTAATATTTTATATGAAGATGAACGTGTAATTGCAATTTATGATATTAAACCAGTACAACCTGGACACTTTTTAGTAATTCCTAAAAATCCTGCTGAAAACATTTTATTAAATGATGAATCAGATTTTTTATATGCAATGTCTGTAGCGAGAAAATTAGCGCAATCTGAGATTCAAAAATATAATAAGCAAGGATTTAAATTACTTGTAAACACTGGCGCTACAGCTGGACAAGTTGTTATGCATACACATATTCATATTATTCCATATTAAAAAACCTTAGTTATTAATCTAAGGTTTTTTAATAATTTATTTAAATTACTTTTAATAAACTTGAAATGTTAAACAACACTAGACTCTAGAAATGTAATAAAATATTTATATAAGGGTCTATAATGAAAAGATTTTTAACTTTATCCAAATCTGAAGAAAACAGAAAAGAGTTACCCGAAAAAAATAGTTGTAGTGCTGATCAACCAATTTCGGTTATATGTAAAAAGGTAAATAAATCTAAAGGCACTGTAATCAAATACTTAAAAATTCTGAAAAAATCATAACAAGAACAAAAAAACAATTCCTTCTTCATAAAGGTAGGGGGGACAAAAACGCTCAGATATATCCAAAGAATTAATAAATGAAATAGCAAAAGATTATCAATCTAAAGAACTACTCACCGGAGCAGTTCTTTAGATTGATACTTATGATAACTGTATACGAGAAAATAAAATAAAACTGATAAGACATATATCATACACTCAACTTTTATAAAGACTAAAACATATTAATCATATGTAATTTTTACATTTAATAACTAGGTTAAATTTTGTTTGATATTTTAAGATTTCAAGTTGTTTTTTAAATTTACTTTATTTAGCGGAGTATAATTAAAATATAAGGAGTAAAAATGAAAATAAGAAAATTAATAAAAATTTTATCAGGTACAATTTTAATTTCTATTGTACCACTTTCTCTTTCCGCTGTTTTTACAAATAAATCTAGAAATATAAAAAAATATGATAACTTATTTAATGATTTATGAGATAAATTAGGGATTACTGAAAGATCTGATAAAAAAATTAAAATAGGTATAATCGATTCTGGATTGGTTGATTATAGAATGCTTAAATTTAATGGTAAAACTGCTATAAAATTTGATAATGATTTTAATGAAGATAATTATAGTATTATAGACTCGTATAATAATAAAAGCATTAATTTTGGGAAAATTATTTATAATCCGAGTTTGAATGATTCATCTGTTTATAAAAAAAATGAATTATCGTGAAAAAACACATTTACTGAATATTGAGAAGAGAATGAACATGCGACACAAATTGCCTCGATAATAGCAGGTGATGCCGGACTTTTAAAAAATGCTGAAATTTATTCAACAAGTTATAATAGAACATATCCAACAACGAGCTTAAATATTCTAAAAGAAAATTTAGAGTTTTTTCGTAAAAATATTGTTAAATTCATAAATATGAGTTTTTCAAGTTACTATAATGATTTTTATGATTTAGATAAGATAAAAGAGGATTTTGAAAAGAATAATTTTGATAAAATTAAATATAAAATTAATACCTTAAAATCATTGATATATACCGATTATCCTGATATTGCATCATTAATAGATGAATACGCATATAAATATAATATGAAGTTTTTTATTTCATCAGGTAATAGAAGAACAAAAGTTTTAGAGATGGTCAATCAAACTAGAAAATGAATATCTGATGAACTAAATAAAGATGGAGTAGGGAAAATAAAGAGATTATTTTTAAAAGCGCTATTGAATGTTTTAGATCCTAAATTAGATTTTTGAAAAAAGACTTCTCCTTATCAAAGAACAAAGAACACTTTTATAGTGGGAGCATATGATATAAAAAATGATGAAATAGAAAATTTCTCAAATGGCAAAATCAATAAATTTGATGATTCTCCATTAGGAGTAGCTCCGGATAATTTTTCTGATAAGTCTTTATTGTTAATTGATGAACCTTACTCAACCGAAACCGACTTAGATGATCCCGATCCAGAAAGATGGTTAGGAACAAGTTTTTCTACCCCTGTCTTACTCGCAATGTCCGCACTTCTTGAGTCTATAAAGAGACCTGATTCATCTTTTGATGTACCTGAATTAAAAGCTATATTAGCAGCAAGTTTTTCTATAAAAAAATATAAAAAAGACATTTTTAATTTACCTGATAACATAGGTTTTAGTTATGCAGATTGAAATAGAATGAAATTTTATGCAGATAATGTCGTTAAATTCAGAATTAGTGATTTACTTAATGATAGTAGCGGATTTGATTATACTCGTTATATAACGGGATCAGATAAATATCTTTTAGTCTTATCTAACTATTCAGATTTATTTAAACTATCAAATTCTGAAAGAAAAGAAATTAGCAAAGAAGAAATAGATAATCATGTAAATCTTTTTAATACAAATCTTCACGGTAGTATATTTGCTACACCAGAATGAATTTATAAACAATACCATGTTTCATCAATGAATTTTAATTATGATAATGTTTTAGGTAATACTTCAGCATCCACAAACAGATTTGGGTTATATGATGATAAAAATTATAATGGTTTGCCTTATGAATACACAGTTTATATTAAACTAAAAGATAGTTTTAAAAATTGGGATTTGAGCTCTAAATATGCATACTCTATACTTTCTGATGTTACTGCAACAAATGAAACAAGATATAAATTAGGAGTATAAAGTGTTTAAAAAAAACATTAAATGATGACTCTCTTTGCATTTTTATTTTATTCCGGTAATAGCTATTTCTTGCGTTGAAAAAGAAGATTCAAAAGTTTTCCATCAAGAACTTGAAAGTCCTTTTGAAAAGCAAACTAATAAACAAATTAATGAACTTAAACGAAACCTAAAAGTAGATAACTTAGTGCTAAATAATAAATTTAGTGAAAATCTAATTAAACAAATTAATAAAAAGCATTCGGTATTTGCAATTATTTCACCAACGAAAATCGATGATAATTTGATTTTTAATAAAATTTCTGATGCTTATAATTTTGATTGAAATTACCAAAATATTAACAAATATTTTGGTAATGAAAATGATCTTTTTTATAAAGAAAATAACAATATGATTTTAGAAATTTTACCTTTATTAAATCAAAATAAAGTTTTAGTTAATTTATTATTTGTTAGAAAAATAAATGAACGCGGACTTTGGCAAACTAAAACTGTTATTACGCCTGATTATTTAGAATTTGAAGTAAAAGATTCGAGTGTTTATTCATATGATGACAAATTGCAAATATATAATACTTCAAAAATTGAGAGCGTCATAAATCAAGATGAGAAAATAAAACTTAATTTAATGATAAAAAAGAGTTTAATTAGTCCGATCACAGAAACTAAGAACAAATATGACGAATCATATCATTGATATACAAGAATGAAAGATAGTTTTTCTGCTCTGTATTTTAGTAAAAATATTGCTTTTGAAAATAAAAATTCAAACAAAATAGAGAAATCACAGCAACGACAGTATAACTATTTCTTTAATTCCTTATTTAATAATTATTATTACTCTAGAATTTGATCAGAAGATATATACGAATACCGTAAAAATCCTAAAAAATATGATGATTTAAATTCACGAACTAAAACTTCTTTAATCAAATTATTAGCTAAATCATATTTAGTTGACTTAAATGATACTAAACTTTTATATAACGATAAAAGTATTATTAATAACGTTGATGTGGTATTTGATAATTCCGATTCCTTAATGTCGTAAAGTTATACAAAAATCACCTTATTGGTGATTTTTCTGTGTTGTTTTACTAGGACATAGGGCTGGTGCCACCCCCATGTCCTAGTAAAACATTTTAATAATATATAATTTTACATCTAATAACTAGATTCATTTTTTTGTTTGATATTTCAAGTGAAAATACTTTTAATAAAATTTAGGTATGATATAATATAAATAAATGTGCCGTCATAGCTCAGCAGGCAGAGCACGTCCATGGTAAGGACGGGGTCGCTGGTTCAAGTCCAGTTGTCGGCACCATTTTTTATACCATTTATTTTAAAAAGTTTTTAATTTCATCTTTTAAAGCTTCGTATGGTCTAAATCCAGTAAATTGTTTTACAAGTGCTCCATTTTCATAAACTTTAGAAAACGGAATTGTTTCAACACCCATTTCTCTTGCAAAGTGTTTATCGCTGTCGATGTTAAATCTCAAAATTTCCATATGATCTTTATCGGCTAATTCATCTAATGAAGATTTATACATTCTACATGGACCACATCATTCAGCATAAAATACAACTAATTTAGCTTTAGGAGATTTCATAGCTTCTAAAACTTGTTCTTTATTTGCTTCTGTTAACATTTTAATATTCCTTCCTAATTAATAATATGATTAATTATATAACAAATTCCTAAAAAGTGTTTTTTATGTTAATTTTTAGATCAAAATATACTTTTTAGGAATTTACTTTAAATACCACAGGAGAATTTTAATCATATGAAAATATCAAAAATATTATCTTTTGCAACAATACTAACAAGTTTAATCACTTTATCTTGTGCACACAATTATAACAAAGATGCCGATATCAAACAACTTCTTAAATCTAAAACAAATTTAAAGGGTTGAAATAATGCTGCTTTTGTTAAAATGAATCAAGAAAGTATGCAAAACTTAACCTATGCAGATGAAGCAGAGAATCAAGAATTCCAAGCACCATTTATAAAAAAACCGAAATCAAACACAATGTATCAGTTAACGGTTTATTCATTTGCAGATGGAAATAATGATGGAATCGGTGATTTTATTGGACTCAGTAATAATTTAGACTATTTTATCAACCTGGGAATTGATACTTTATATCTCTCGCCCTTTCATCCAGCATCCACATATCACGGCTACGATGTTATTGATTATACTAAAGTTGCACCTGAATTAGGTGGGATGTCTGCATTTGATACATTTATCAAAAAAGCACATCAAAACGGAATTAGAGTGGTTATGGATATGGTTTTAAATCATACATCATATGAGCATCCGTGATTTCAAAAAGCATTATTAGGTGATGTAAAATATCAAAATTACTATCATTTTATTGATGGCATCAATACTGCTAATGATACAAATTTAAGGCAGAATTTTAAAAACGTAAATCATAATTTAAAAGATACTAATAAACATTATATAGCAACTTTTTGAGCAGGGATGCCTGATTTAAATTTAAATAATCCAGATGTATTAAAGGAAATTAATTATATTCACGAATTTTGAACTAAAAAAGGTATTGATGGTTTTAGATACGATGCTTTTTATCACTACTTCAACAAACAAAATAGAAATATAGATATTGATGGCAGAAAGACAGCAAAATTATTTACAAACTGAAGAACTGTGGTTGAAACACAATTACGTAATTCAAATAAAGCAAATGTCTTAAGAGATTCTGAGGTTGCATTTATGTTTGGAGAATGATGAAAATCAGTATATGAAGCACAAAAATATCAAACCAGTGGCATTTTTAATCAATTAGCACTAGGAAGTGTTATTGATGGGGTTCACTATAAATATCAATTACACCCCTACATTACTTCAGATGACGAAGAAACACTTATCAATAATTTAAATAAACCTTTTGATAGAAAATGAATGCCCTTTTTAGACAATCATGATGTAGATAGATGAATAGCAAACTATAAAAATAAAGTTAGTAAAACAAGTTTAAATTTAACTTCTCATCAATTAACTTCCCAAGAACGTTCTGCTTATTTAGCCGCTATTTATTCACTACTATCGCGCGGTGGGTTACCAATTTTGTATAACGGAAATGAATTATTAATGCAAGGAGGAAATAAAGCGCACGGTGATGCTAATGTTCGCGAAGCGTTTTATTGAAAAGATTTAAATAAGCGTGTTTATTTTAAAGATGAACGTAGTGGAGATGTTATTGAGACCAAAGCATCAGTAGGTGAAGGTTATCTTGAAGATATTGTTGCAAAGAAAAATGGTGCATATGAACTTACTAAACAACTGATTTTGTTAAGAAAACAATACCCATCGCTTTCAATTCAAGATGAAAAATATATAGTTAATCCAAGTGAAATTATTGTTAATGCAAGCTCTTACCCAAATAATTTAACAGTTCGTAAAAACGATGATGATACTTATATTTTAGTAGTTTATAGTGATTCGTTAGATGATTTTAAAATTGAATTGAAGTCAAGTTATCATTTTAATCGTGTATTAATTAATCAAAGTTTTAAAATAAATGGAAAAATAATGGAAAGCACATCTCCACAAAAAATAGGCGTTTTTCTTATTTCTAGATCATAATTTTATCAATTTAGTTATTTCAAAATAAAATTTAATATTAAGTACATAAATTTTAAGAATGAATTACTTTTTAACACTATTTTATAGTATTAAAAAGTAATTCTCATATTAAAAAAAGTAGTATTAGATATTTTAAAAGAAACTTAATTTATATATTTTAGATTTAAAAAATAAAATTTATATAATTTAAATTGCTGACATTAATAAAATATAGAAATTTTATAAAAAGTACTTGATATATCAAGTACAACAAAAAGTATTTCTATATTTTGTTAAAAGCACATTAGTTTATTCTCTTTATGAATTTATATAAAGTAAAATTAAAAATGAGGATTATGAAGAAAAAGATACAGTTTCAAGGTCCGCCGTTTCGTGTGAAATTTCGGTGATTTTGAGTTGGAAAACTTCCTTTAGAGCGTAAATATAAACCAAAAATTATTGAATATTTATTTATGCTATTTGCAAATATCATTATTTTAATTATTGAAATAATTTTGCTCCAAATTATTATAAATCTCAAGCAAAATTCACCAGAATTATTTGCGACTAAATTAGTTGCTAACCTTCAAAACTATTGAGTTCGGATTATGTTAGCAATTTTAGTGATTAATTTTTTAATAGAAATAATTTTAAGCATTCATATTTTTTATATTTTATCTAAAACTGAATTTAATAAATGAATTGCTATTATATGTGCGCTAAGCGGATTATTATTTTTAACTCCTATCTGTATTGTTTTTTCTATTGTTGCATATCAAAAAAATGAGATCGCATTTGAATAATCCTGAATTAATTAGATTAAATATTAAGGAATATTATAAATATGAAATCAAAAAAATTATTAATTTTATCATCTAGTGCTTTTTCAATTGGCGCTTTATCAGTTGCTGTATCATGTGGAAGTCCGACTACAGGTAAAAATTCCAAAGATATTTATGTTGCTGTTGATGGTGCTCAAAAAGATTTTTATAACGAAGTTAAAAAGATTTTTGATGAAACTGATGCACACAAAAAAGATGGTTTTGAATTAAAATTCATTACTAAAGGAGTTTTTGATGCATTAAATCTTGGTACAGTAGGACTTAATGATCAAACAGTTCCTGACATTTTTTATCTACCACAAGATAGAGTTACTGAATTTGTACAAAATAATTATTTAGTAGATTTAGATAAATTTTTTGGTAAAACTAATGGTGAAAATGGTGAGTCAAACATTTTAGAAACTATTAAAACAGAAACACAACTTACAGATAATCAATTACCAGAGTTAAGAACATTTGGTACTGTAACTGGTTCAAATAAAACCGGAGATAAAACCCTTTCTAAATTTGTTGGAATTCGTCACAATAAAGAAGGAATTGTTTTGGCATCGGCAAAAGATAAAGAAGCAACTATTAAAGAACTAAATAATAAAAATACTGATACCTTAAAAGAACTAGTTGAACAAGGTAAAGTAATTTTAAGACTACAAGACTTTTGATATGGTAATGGTATTTTATATGGTGGAATTCAAAAAGCATGAGATAATCTACCAGATGATCAAAAAGAATTTTACGGTCAAGATTTAAAAGATTCATTTTATTCAAAAAATCTATACAAAAAAGATGATGGTAAAGTTTCATCATGGTTTCTTAAAGACGATAAATACCACCCATTATTAAAACAAGGTTTAACAGCAGTTGCGGATGTATTATGACCTGTTATTCAGGCTGCATATTTTATGAGTGCTGATGAATTTAAAAATACCCCTTGAGGTAAGAATGGATTATCACAAGGTGATTTACAAGGAATGTATATTACTGACTTAAACCAAGTTAATAACTCAATTTTTAATGCTATTACAAATAAAAAATTAGAATATGCATTGATTGGTACATGAGATGTTCAAAATGCTCGCCAAGCAGCCAATGCTAAATCATTTTTCAATGTGGTGAATATCGATGATAATGAGGAATATAGACAAGCACAAGGGGCTTGATTATATGCAATTTCATCAAGAAACAATGGTTCATCAGATCTGAGAAAAAAAGCTCTCGAAGAAGTAATTAAAGCTGCATTTAAAACCGAATCATACTATAAATATTTTAAACAAGATTCAAAAGTTCCATTTTCACAAGCAATTCAAACTCAAATTGAAGAAAAAATTCAGCAAGAAAATTCACCTCAATTAAAAGTTATAAATGATTTTGCAAAGAGTTTGGGATATACTGACTATCAAGATTTAAAACAAACTTTTGGTGAAACTATTAAAAAACTTTCGGTTTCAAAAAGTTGAGATGGAAACTTTAATAATTGAGGAACTTGAGAAAATCTTTCAAATAGCAACAAGCCGGATGCTGATGCAAACCTTATTTCGAAAACAAAAATGGTTTCAACCGCAGAATTACAAGGTGAATACGCTGCTAAGCTAAAAGAAGTTAATGATTCACAATTAGATGCGTTACCATTAAGAAACACCGTTGCTGCATTATTAGGTTTATCTACTGATTGATCAAAAATGTTAGTAGGTAATGGACAATCATGACAAGTTTCTGAATCTTTATTAAAATCAGGAGCATGAGAAAAATTAACTAGTGAAGATGCTTTGAAAAAATATGGAAATGTAAATCTAGTTCAAGAGAAAAAAGAGGGTAATAAACTCGGAACATTTCATGTAAGAAAAATAGAAAAATTCATTTTTGGTGTAGATGGTGATTCAGAATCAGAAAAACAAGCGCTATTAGATGAAATTATTGCTGCAATGAAAAATAATACATTGAAACAACTCAAAGATAAAATTTTTGCTAACGCTAAATTCTTCTCAAATACTGCATCAAAAACAACAGTTTCAGATGCTGAAATTAAAAAAGTAGTAGATTTATACCTAAACAGTTATATTAATTTTGCTAGAATTTATGCAGTTGTTGATGAATACATTGCAAATACCAAAATGAAGAAAAAAGATCAAACCGATTCTAATGTTACAATCGCAGAAACAGATGCAAAAATCCAAACTTATGAAAAATTCCTTTCAATTAACTTTGTTTTTGATGTACTAACTTCAAAAACTTCAATTAAAGACAATGGAATTGGCATTTTGAAAGTTCAACCATCTCGTTTTGATAATTCAAACCCACAATTAAGTTCTGTATGAACTAATTGAAATGATAAAACATTTGGTAATCAAGAATGATATAAAGGTCTTAAGAATATCAACACTAAAGAAGATTTTATTAATGCAATGGAAGATAAATTGTCAGCAAACTATACAGAAACAGTTAATACCTTTAATACTCAAAATAGTAATGTAAGAGTTGTCTTTACTGATAAATAATGAAGTTTTATCAAAAATATAAAACCGAAATTTTTAAAAATCAATTTTATATTTTATTAGTTCAAGTTGCACTGCTGACCGCAGTGCTTCTTGTATGAGTTTTGATACCTTTTGGTTATGGAATTAACCGAGATAGCTTACCATCAGATATACGCAATAACCCTGATAAAATTAGCGAATATGCAAAAAAATTATCGATTAGTACTTTAATTTCCTATTTAGCAAATACATTTGTATTAGTATTTTTCTTAATATACCTTTTGTTATTGAGAAATAAACTTAAAGCAGGTTATATCTTTTGAATTAGTTGAATAGTTATTTATTTTGTTCTGGCATTTTTACCTTTTTTTAGAGGGGTTCAATACATGAGTAATTTTCAAATTATTGTAGGTGCTTTTATATCTGTTATCTCGGCATCAATAGTAATTTCATTATTTACTTTTTGTGTACAATATCACATTAAAAGAAAATTTCACTATTATGAGTGAATAAAAATACATAAAGGACGCAGCAGGTAATTGATATGGAAAAGTTGAAATTATATAACTGATATGGTGAATCATTTGATGCTATCTTACCACAAACGTCTGGTAATTTAAAGGCTTACAAAAAACAAGTTAAAAACATTTTTTTAAGAACAAAAGACAAAATTAATGCACAAACAAATATAGATAAAGACTTATTTTTACGTGCAAGAAGTAAATTAAATGCAAATTTAAAGCGTCAATTAAATTCTCACTATGTTGCTTACAAAAATAAAATTTCAGTACTTAGGGATTCAATTAAGAAATTATCTTTTTGCGAAAATATTAATTCTTTACTAAATTTTGAGCTCAAAAAAATTCAAAAAAACTTAAAAGACATTAGAGTTTATGCAAAAGATTATGTTTATTCGTTATCTAAATCAGCCGATGAATTAGAAGTAAAGATAGCACATATTAAAAAATTACAAAATAGCACCCGTTTATCTGAAACAGAAACCTTTAAGAAATACATCATTTTTAGTGTTTTAAAAATATATTTAAATAAAATTAAAGATACAGATTTTGAATTGACTAAAATACATCAATTCTTACTACCAAATGAATTAAGTTATTTACAAAAATTAGGTGATAAAGCAAACATTTTTTTTAAAACATTTTATCAGTCTATAGAACAACAAAGACTTTCGTTAGTTGCTCGTAAAAATGAATTGCAAAGAAAATATTCAAGCACATATAAACTACAAAAAGAGTTATACCTCAAAGAGAAAGAAAATATTATTTTAAATACTAAACAAAAAATCTTAGAAATTGAATATGAATATACTAACAAAGCTGCTGATTTAAAACAACGAGCAAAACAACAAAAACAGCTTTCGTTATTTAAAATTGAGGAACAAAAACAGAATATTTTGTCCAAAGAAGCCAACAACAAGGCGATTGTAGATAAAATTAAAAATAAGAGTAAAATTGAAGTAAAACATTTATACTATCAATATCAACATCAAAAAAGTTTTTATAAGCAACGAGCAATATTACAAAATTATAAAGATCTATATTTGTTTTTGTCTAAAAATCAACTCAATTTGCCAAATTTTGATTTTACAATTAAAAATTTAAATACAAGCAAGTTAAAATTAAAAAATCAAGAAATTTGAAATTCCTTAAAAGAATTTCAAAAGCAAAATGCAAGTGCATTGGTTGATATTGCGTTTCAAACTTATTTAAATTTAATAAATCAAAAACGTAATAATTACGAATTTAATTTATTACTAAAATCACAATATAAACATTTATTATCAAAATCTAAAAGTTCTTATACTTATGAAGGGGATTTTTTAAGTGCTGAATCAAAGGCTTTAAAAGAAAAGTTTATTGACAATCGTACCACAAGATTAAAATTTTGTGAGGAAAGAATAAAATCAAAAGTTGCTTTATTTAATTTTAAACACTTAACAGTAAAACAACTACAAGCTTTATCAAAAGAATATAATCGCGAGATTAATTTAGCGAATATTAATAAAATTAAGCACGAAATAATAATACAACAACTCCAAATCCTTGAAAATCAACACAAGGATAATCTTGCAAATTTGAACTTACAATTAGAACAAAAGTTAATTACAACTGATGATTTTAATGATGCTAAATTAAATTTAGAAAATCAATTGTTACTTGATAAAACATATTTAGTGAATAAATTTAACACTGTTTATGCTAATGAAAAAGCAGAAATTAAAGTTAAATATAAGAATATCAAAGAAGTTTATAAACAAAATATAAAGAAACTCAAAGCAAAAATTAAAACCAAAGAAATCACAAAAGCAGCATTTAAAAATAAAAAAATAGAAGTTAAAATAGAATATAAAGAGTCTAAAATTGAAACTAAGTTACAATCCAAAATTCTTTCAAATAAAGAAATTTTAAAAACTTCATTTTGGCGTGAATTAGCTGAAATGAAAGTAAATTCTAAGATTTACGATAGTAAAATTACTGAAGCTCAAAAGACAATACCGACTGAAACGATGAAAAACTTAAGATGATTGTCATTGATTTTAGGTATTGTCTTACCTGGGTTGCCAGAAATTACAATGTTTAAACAATATCTAAAAGGTGCAATAATGTTATTTGTTTCCGTTTTGGTTTGAGCATTAATTATTCCTTTTTCTTTTGGATATTACTGAAATAAAATGGGTGGAATACCAGGTTTTGGTGATTTAGGAGCAAATTCTCATAACATTGATTTAGGTGAATTACCGGATGCCAGAATTTATTTATTTGGTGGTGTCATTAGTGTTATTTTAATGGTCTTAGTCCTAATTTATTTTATTACATCTGGCATGGTTGCTTATCGTGTTGCTAGAAACTTAGAATTTGGATCACGTCCAAGTAAATGATCACATACCAAACGTTGACTTAAAACTGGTGGTTATCCTTGAATTATTTCTATTTTAGGTTGAATTTTAATGATTTTTGTGGTAGCTACACCAATTATTACATCTATTTTAATTTCATTTACTAACTATGGTTATCAACATTCAGCGCCAGCACAAACTGTTGATTGAGTGGGATTGAAAAATTGGGGCTATTGATGAACTTTTAGAAAAGCCGGATTATTTCAATCTTTAGGTCGCGTGTTTTACTGAACTGCAATTTGAACCGTTTTTTCTACTTTTTTACCAATTTCTTTAGGTATTATTATCGCAATCTTAACCAACAATCAACGTATTAAGTTTAAAAAATTTTTCCGTTTAATTTACATTCTACCTTGAGCGATTCCGGCTTTTGTTACTTTGTCATTTCTTAGATCTTCATTCGCTCCAGGAGAAGTAGGATATATCAATAAGATTTTATTAGAATTAAAACTAATCAATAATCCAATTAATTGACTAAATCAAATTAGTAGTGCAAGAATACTAGTTATTGTCGTGCAAACTTGAATTGGTTATGCATTTATTTTTATGTTAGTGACCGGTAATTTACAATCGATACCAAAAGATATTTATGAAGCAGGTTCGGTGGATGGAGCAAAGGGTAGACAACTATTTTGATATCTTACCTTACCATCACTACTTATTTCAATTGCTCCGATGTTAATCGGACAATTTGTTGGTGCATTTAATAACTTTACTACTATTTCAATTTTCACAGGCGGTGGACCAAACTTTGAAAATTCATCAGCCTTTGGTGAGGCTTCAACAGATATTATCATTTCTTGAGTATATAAAATTACATCAAATGCAATTCAGGTTGAAGGAAATCAGGCTTTTGCGGCAGCTTTAACAACTTTTGCAGCTTTAATTTCAATTGCGATTGGTGCACGTGGATTTATTAAAACAATGTCAAGGAGAGATTAATGTTTGAAAAAATAAAACGTAAAAAGTTTTATCAACATAGTTTTGATAAAATTAAAATAACTGAGAAGAAACTTTCTCCAAAACGACTTAAGTTTAATGAAACTGACACTAAACCACCAACACCATTTGAAATTCTCTGATTATTTTTCAATTACTTATTCTTAATTTTTTGAGCTATTATTATTTTATTTCCAATTGTTTCATTAATTGTTGCAGCCTTTAACGTTGCTAATGAGCGGATTATTACGCTTTTACCGTTTAAATTTGGTTTTGAAAACTTTAAATATCTATTTAAAGACAAACGCAGCGATTTTTTAGTATGATACAAAAACACTTTAATTATTGCAGGATTAACAATGTTAATCTCGACAACCGCTGTTGCACTCAATGGGTACGCATATTCTAGATTTAAATTCGCAGGTTCTAAAAATTCATTGTTAATTATAATGATGTTGCAGCTCATTCCGGCAACGAGTGCATTGATTTCGCTATTCTTGCTTGTACGTTTAGGTAATGATTTAGGTATACCTACTATTATCATGTTAATTATTATTTATTCTGGTGGATCAATTTCTGCAAATACCTTTATGATGAAATCATATTTAGATACAGTTTCATCAGAATTAGATGATTCTGGGAAAATTGATGGTTGCAGCAATTGAGGACTTTTCTTCAAAATCTTATTACCAGTGATTAAACCGGCTTTAATTATGGTGGCACTTTGATCATTTTTAACACCGTTTACTGATGTTATCCTACCAAAATTCATTCTCGCAGATTCTAAAGAAAAAACCTTGGCGGTTGGTTTGGACACTTTTTTAAGCGCTGATCCGCAACATATTAATGCAGGTGCTTATGCGGCCGGTTCACTCCTTGCCTCAATTCCAGCTTTTGCACTATTTATGTATTTACAAAAATACATTATTGGTGGATTGAGTGACGGAGCAGTGAAAGGATAATTTATGATGTTTAAAAAAGACAAAAAAAATATCACTGATGATTCAATGCAATTAGATGAACTCGCATCAGGTTTTGAAACTATTGATATTGATAAATTAGTTTCCGAGGTTGGTGAAATATATGATTCAAGCAATGGCGCCGATATTAAGTTGGTTAATCTTTCTAAAAAATACGAAGGAAATGAAAAATATACTTTAGAAAACATTAATTTAGATATCAAAGCAGGAACCTTCTGTATTTTTTTAGGACCTAGTGGTTGTGGTAAAACTACTTTGTTAAGGATGATAGCAGGATTAAATTCCATTACTAAAGGAGATTTATTATTCAATAACAAAAGATATAACAATCTTTTACCAAATGAGCGCAATATTGCAATGGTGTTTCAATCATATGCTTTATATCCGCATATGAATGTTTATAATAATATTTCCTTTGGTCTTAAAATTGCGCGTGAGCGTAAAGATGTGATTGATAAACGTGTTAAAGATGTCGCAAAAATTTTAAGAATTGAAAATTATTTATATCGCAAGCCAAGAGATTTATCTGGTGGACAACGCCAACGCGTTGCTATTGGTCGTGCGATTGCAAGAAAACCATTAGTCTTTTTAATGGATGAACCGCTTTCAAACTTAGATGCGAAACTACGTGAAAGTATGCGACGTGAAATTGTGAATATTCACCGTTTGTTAAATACCACCAGCATTTATGTTACCCACGATCAACTTGAAGCAATGACAATGGGTGATCAAATTGTAGTTTTTAATGATGGAAAAATTCAACAAAATGGTAAAGGTAAGGATTTATATTTTAAGCCAGCAAATATTTTTGTTGCTAAATTTATTGGTTCTCCCACTATGAATACTTTTGATGCAATTAATGATAATGGAATTATAACATCGAATGATGATAAAATTCAAATTAAATTAGATGTACAAACAGCAACTTTATTAAAAAATCAACAAAAATTAGTTATTGGTTTTCGTAGTGAAGATTTGCGAATTATACATACTCCAGTAGAAAATTCAGTATTAGGTAAAATTTCTAATATTGAATTAATTGGTAAAGATCAATTAATTACAGTTCGCGTTAATGAAAATATAGAATTTATTGTGAATGCTTCAAACAGTGAAGAATTTGAATTATATTCACATGTTTATGTAGAATTTTTGATATCAAGAATTCATATTTTTGATGCACAAAGCGAAGAAAGAATTAACTAATGAAGAAAAAAATAGTTTTACAACAAAATTACTTAGCCCGTAAAGCCTTATTAGCAGTAATCACTTTCTTTTTTGTATGTATAGTTGTTTTACAAGCTACTTTATTTACTCGTTTTTATCAACAAATGCAAGCAGAATATTACTATCTTTTAAATTCGGATGGTGCTGTTAATCTAACTGTGCAACAAATTTATGATGCTTCTCCATCATATCAAATTCGCGAAATGTTTTGAATCTTAAATTCTTTAACTATTTTCTTTTCATTAATTAGCATTATGATTTTGACTTATATGCAGGTAATTATTTATACTAATAAAGGAAATGCAGATTCAAACTTTATGCTTTTATTTTGAATTATTCCGCTTGTTTTTATCTTACTTTTCTTTGTAAATGCTTTAAAACCTGCAAAAACTTTTCTTACTACATATGCCCCTACTGATTATGGACTAAAACCAATTTCGATTGGGGAGTTAGGTGAAATTAATTATATAACTTCATATATTGCAATGGCTTTAGCATTTGTAAATATAGTTTTTATTATAATGGCTAAAAAACGTTTTGGTTTTGTTTCGAAAGATAAAATTATAGCAACAAAACCACATTCAGTAGAGGATTTGCGAATTCGAATCGATCAACTTTTAGAAAATCAACAATCCAATTCAAAACTCTCATAAATAAAATTTAAAAAAAATATATATTTAACAAAATAAGATCAGTTTTTCCTTATTTTATTCAAAATTCAAATCTAAAAGCTACACTATAAAATTTAAATAAAATAGTGTAGCTTTTAGATTTACAATTCAGCAATTTCGCATTCACTTACATTGGATATATTTATGCAGTTTTTAGATGCTTTTAAAAATAATAAATAAAATAGAGATCGAATTTGAAACTTATAAGAAAATAAATTAGTTTTGATAAAATATTAATATGAATAATGTAAGAACTAATCGAAAATACGTTAAAGATTTCCAAGAAACGCAACAAAATAAAAGAAATGTAATTCAAACTAAAACAAACAATTTAATTGAGTATTTAATTGATTTAATTGCAAGTAAAAAGATACCGGTGAATATGATAATGCCATCAGAACACCAATTGATGAGTCGTTTTAATTGTTCGCGTTCTGTAGTAGTTTCTGCATATCAAAAACTTTTTTCAATTGGTGCAATTTATTCAATTTCTAAGCGTGGGCATTTTGTTGCAGAGAATTTTCATAATTTAATTAAACCAATTAGTTATTTACTTAATGTAGACAGAATTTTAGGACAAGAAACAAAAAATAATCTCCCTACATGATTTAAAGAAAAAAATATCATATTTTTAGCAAAACACCGTTCATTTAAACTAAGTTATGAGAAAAAAGGTGAAATAATTGCCGAAGCAGATATTTATGTCTCTACTAAAAATATAGATGAATTTGAACCAATTGATCTTCGTAGGCCGCTTGTTAATATCTTAACAGAAAGACAAAGCTTAAAAAATATGGTTTATGAACTTAAATATGAAAAAGTTAATAAATTTAATTTAAATTATATGGTGGTTGTTTCGTTTTGGGGATATGATGATAATAGTATTTGTATAGCAGGCAAATATTATATAAAACCAGAACATTTTAAATTTTATCATCAAGAATTTTCTTTATATATCTAAAAATGTTTAAAAATATCTTTTTTATCTATGCTATAGTTACAAAAAATATTTTTAAATTGTTAAAATTGAATTTCAAAAAGCATATTTTATGCCTTTTTTTATATATTTCTTACACTTTTAAATATTTAAAATTTGCGTTCTTTGATACGTCAAGAAATTAAAAAAAATAACAAAAGAGAAATCATTTGTCTTTATAATTTTATGCATGAAGATTAAATATAAAAATACTAACTTCTTTAAAGAATTTGATACAAAATATGCCTATAAAAAACCTGATTTAGGAATTAAGTTTTTAAGTGATAGTATTCAATTAAAATTATGACAGCCACTTGCTCACAAGGTAAGAGTATTTGTTTATGATAAAAATAATACATCAAAGATAATTCAGATTTTTGATAGTCAAAAATTAGACACCATTTGAAAAACTTTTCTTCCATTAGAACTAGAAGGAAATTATTATCAATATCAAATTTGACATCCGGACGGTCAAATAAATTTTGCGTTAGATCCTTATGCAATTTCTTTAGCCGCTTTTGATTGAGAGGGCGATGAAAAGAAAATTGCTTTTGGCGCTTTAGTTAATATCAATTCTAAAAAAGCTGGTAAAAAACCAAAAACCTTACAAACTCTAAATAATAATCATACTGATAACTATATTTATGAACTACATGTAAGAGATTTTACAAGTCTAAAAAGCCAAAAAGATTTTCAAAATAAATTAGGTACCTTTAATGCTCTGCTTGAAGCCGACCTATTTGGATATGTTAAAAAACTTGGTATTTCACATGTGCAATTGTTGCCAATTCAAAGTGTTTTTTCATTAAACGAACAGAATCAAAATATTTTATATAAAAATAAAGGTTCGCATTGAACAACCAATTATAATTGAGGTTATGATCCACATAATTATTTTTCAATTAATGGTCAATATAGTAGCAATCCGAATGATCCATATGTTAGAATTGCAGAATTTCGTAATTTAGTGGCACAAGCACACCAAAAAGGAATTGGCGTGATTATGGATGTTGTTTATAACCATATGATGACTAATAATATATTCAATAACATCCTGGATGGATATTACTACCGTGATAATGCAAAAATAAAACCAGTTATTTATGCGCCGCTAGCGGATGAGCGCTATATGGTACGTCGTCTTATGATAGATTCACTAAAATACTTTGTACAAGAATTTGGAATAGATGGATTTAGGTTTGATTTATCATGTTTTCATCATAAAGAGACTATTGATATGATTGCAAAAGAATTGCGCGCGATTAATCCTAACATTATTTTATATGGAGAGGCATGAAAATTTAGTGACTTAAAATATTCACAAAGCTATATCAAGGGAATTTCTGGTAATAATATTGCTTTTGGTTATTTTAACGATACAGTACGAAATGCGATCAAAGGCGATGAGCATTCAAAGTTTCAACCCGGTTTAATTTCAAAATTTGATAAAAAATTATTTAAACAGTATGTTTCCTCTGTTGTCGGTAATATTAGTGATTTTGAATTTGGTGAGATAAAACATTCAAAAGTTTCTTATGATCTATTTGCAAATGACATTGCAATCAATCTCAATTATGTAGCGTGTCATGATGGAATGACTTTATGAGATAAAATTAATACTACAACTCAGAATATTTCGTTTTTACAACGTATTGAAATGTATCGCCAGGCATTAATGATGACTGTTTTTTGTCAAGGAAGACAATTTGTTTTGGCCGGAACTGAACTATTGCAATCTAAACCTTGTGATATATCAGGCGAAGAAGCGGATAAATGCGTATTTGGAAATTATGATGATTTTAATGAGCAACCCGATAATAATGCTTGACATTGAAATTCATATAAAACTACTGATTATACAAATGGCTTAAAATGATTACATTTAGAAAATAGAGATGTGCAAAAATATGTCTTTGATTTCTTTAAGAAGCTAAATAAATTTCGTCAGCAAACTGAATTTTTCAGATTAAGTACTAATCAAGCAATTAAAGAAAATTTAAAATTTCAAATAGTAGATCAAAAGCGAGGAATTTTAAGTTTACAAATTAAGGTAAATAAACAAACTGTAGAAGTGATTCATAATTTTTCAGATAGCGAATTTAGCTATGATAAAGATAAAAAAGTTTTATTTAGTTCAAAAATTAATTATACTAAAGGAATTTTGCAACCACATCACTCAGTTTTATTAGAGGTTAAAAATGGTTAAATTACAAGATAAAATTATTTACCAAATCTTCCCGCGCTCATTTTACGATGCAAACAATGATGGTGATGGAGATTTACAAGGAATTATTGCTAAACTTCCATATTTAAAACAGTTAGGAATTAATGCGATTTGATTATGTCCAACTTATGATACCAATTTTGTAGATGCAGGTTATGATGTTTTAAATTATAAATCTGTTTGAAAACAGTTTGGAACCCTAGAAGATTTCAAAGAAATGTCTTCAAAAGCAACCGAATTAGGTATTGATATTATTATGGATATTGTCTTAAATCACGTTTCAAATCAACATCAGTGATTTCTAAAAGCGTGTGAATCTGAAAACAACATTGAACATAGTTATTTTATTTGAAGAAAACAATTAAATGAACAAGAATTAAAAGCACAAAGTATTTTTGGTGGATCTGCTTGAGAATATGTGCCAAGTGTGAAAAAATATTATTTTCATTTATTTTCTAAAGAACAAGTTGATTTAAATTGAAGCCATCCAAATACAATTAAAGCAATGGCCGAAGTGATTGATTTTTGGTATGATTTAGGGGTTCGTGGATTTAGATTGGATGCTATTAAACATGTGTCAAAAACTTTTGATAATGTAGAAGCAAATCCTTATTTTGCTTGATGTAAGGGTTCTGTAGAATTTCTAAAAGAATTTAACAAACAAGCTTTTGCTAATAAACCTGATGCATATACGTTAGGTGAAGCATCTGGAATAACGGCTGATGAATTACTATATTATGGAAAGGGTGAACGGCAAGTTTCTCAAAATTATTTTAATTTTTCATGATGATGAATCGGCTGAAGTGGTCAAACCGGCAGAAATGGTTACGATGCAAACTGAGATTATAAACAATTTGTATATCAACAACAACCATTTCAACATAATAATTTAATTACAACTGAAATGTTTACAAACTTTTTATCAAACCATGATACTTCACGTAGCATTTCACGTTGGGGTGATGAGGGGATTTTTCATAACGAAGCAGCAAAAACTCACGCGTTAATGTTGATGACATTAAAAGGAATTCCATGTATTTATTATGGTGAAGAAATCGGTTTATTAAATACACATTTCAAGCATCGTAGTGAATTTAGAGATTGTGATATTCAAAATGGTTTTATCGATCTAGTTGATAAACAAAAAATCTATAGTGAATCTGAATTTTTAAAATATCTTAATATCAATTCGCGTGATTCTGGTCGTTGTTTAATGCAATGAGATAATTCAACTAATTCTGGATTTAATGCAGGTTATAAACCATGAATTAATCTAGGTAGAAATCCTGAAATTAACGTAACAGCAGCATTAAAAGATTCGAATTCTATTTTTTATTTTTATCAAAAACTAATTCAAATGCGCAAAGAAAATTATCGTAATTTATTGGTTTTAGGAACATCTGAAATCACACTTACTAAAAATGGTTTAATTAAAATTACTAGACAATATCAAAATAGTAAACTTATTGCATATTTAAATATAACAAAACATCAAATTGTTGAAAAAATTGAATTAGGAGATCAAATTTTATCAACATATCAAGATCAAAAGATTGTTAAGAACTTTTTTAGACCTTATGAATCAATTTTATTATTTCAAAATTTAGAAAGCCAAAAGGGGAAATAATGGATTTTTTAAAGTATGACGTAGATAAAAAGCGTATTTCACAAGTTAAATTTGACCGTTCTGTAACCGCAAAAACCGAAAGTATTTTTGCTTTAGGAAACGGCTATATGGGAATCAGAAGTGCTGACGAAGAACGTGCCGCATATAACAAAGAAGATTTTTTTGTTAATGGGATGTTTAATAAAGACACTAAAGACGATGCACCAGAATTAGTTAATTTAGCTGATTTAATGACTACACCAATTATTATTAACGGAATTACTTTTGATGTTAAAGAACGTGATAATTATCATAAAACATTATATATCTGTGAAGGAATTTTAAAACGTAACATAGAATTACAACGTAATCACGGAAAATACTGCTTTAGTTTTGAGCGTTTTGTTTCGCGCGATGATGCCAATGTATATGCGCAGCGCATTACTATAAAAGTGTTAGAGACTACCGATAACAAAGAAGTAAATATTTTATTAAAACCAGCAATTAACGCGCAAGTAACAAATACTGGAACTCAACATTTTGCCGAGGGTTTAAAATCACGCGTGACAACTGAATCACTACAAATGGAGCAATGCACCACTTTATCAAAGCGTTGAGCAATTCATAATTTAATTACCAAATGTTATTTAAATGATCAATTATTACGTGGTGGAAATGATGACTATGTTATTGAAATGAAACGACGTTATGTTGGTTTTAATATAAAAATTAAAGCAAAAGCAGGCGACATAATTGTATTAGAAAAATTAATGTCAGTGCATACAAGCGTTGATAATAAAAGCTATTTATTATCAAAAAGCGCTATTAAAGATCGTGCTAATAAGAAACACCAAGAGCTTTTAAAAACTAGTTATGAGACTTTAAAGCAAGCTTCAATTGAAAAAATGTATCAACGTGTTTGAAAAGAGTTTTATGTCAAAATTGAAGGGGATGCAGAAAGTAAATATGATTCATTAGCATTCGACTTTGCTATTTTTCATCTTAACGGTTTTGTGCCACGTCATTCAACCAATTTAAATGTTGGTGCTAAAGGACTTTCGGGAGAAGGTTATCAAGGACATACATATTGAGATACCGAGTTTTTTATTAACCCAATTTATTTATTTAATCGTCCAAGAATTGCACGTAATTTATTAACATATCGTTATAAAGGAATTCAAGGAGCAAGAGAAAAAGCTAAAGAAATTAAAGAAAGACCACAAGAAAGCAATTTAAAAGGTGCACAATTTCCTTGAGAAATGGCATGACCTAGTGATGGTGAAGTATGTCCATATTGAGGGCAAGCTGATGTTGTTACGGGTCAACAAGTTCCGATTGCTTCGCGTCGACAAGAAATTCACGTTTCAGCCGACGTTGCTTATGCCGTTAATCAATACTATCAAATTAGTAATGATGAAAAATTTATGGAATTAATGGGTTATGAAATGATTATTGATACCGCTATTTTTTATGCTCATCGCGCTGAAAAACAACCTGATGGAAGTTATCAAATTTTAAATGTGATGGGACCGAATGAATATAAAGGAAACATTGACAATAATGCATATATTAATATGATGGCTAAGTATAATATTGATTTAGCTTTAAAATATATCAACTTTTTAAAAAAGAAAAAACCATATTGATGAGCAATTATTAAGTCAAAAATTCCATATCAAATCAATGTTTCAAAACTTAAAGAGGTTTCTGAGAATCTTAAACAACAACTACCAAATAAAGACTTAATTATTGCAGAAAATGATCAATTTTTAGGTCTTAAAAAAGGTGATGTCTTACCATTTCAAATGCTTGCTGATGCAGGAAAAAAGTTATTTAACACTGCCGAAGGAAATGCATTATTATCTTGTCAATTAGTTAAACAGGCTGATGTTGTTTTATTATTAAACATACTGCCTCATTTATATTCTAAAGAAATTCGTAAGGCAAATTTTAATTATTATGAACCTATCACAACACATGATTCATCTTTATCGCCCGCAACATATTGCATTGAAGCTGCGCGCCTAAAAATGTTGGATAAAGCATATGATATGTTCAAATATGGTATTAATATAGATTTAGGTCCTAAAATGCATACCTCAGATGCCGGAATTCATGCTGGTTCATTGGCTGCAATTTATCAAATGATTGTTTTTGGTTTTGGTGGTTTAGATTGACATAATAATGCACTACATTTAGACCCAATTTTGCCAAAGCAATGAAATAAACTGACTTATCGTTTTAAATATCAAAATGCATTATTTGAGGTTATTTTAAATCGTGATAATTTTAGTATACGCACCATCGATTCAAAATTCAAGGGATTTATTTGAATTCAAGGACAAAGACGAACTGTAAATAAACATCCACAAGTATTTAAGGTGCAATATGATTAAAGGTATAATTTTCGATTTAGACGGCGTGCTTACAGATACCGCGGTTTTACACTTCCAATCCTGACAGCAAATAGTAAAAGAATTAGGTATTAATTATACTTATTTAGAAAACGAAAAATTACGTGGATTACCAAGATTAGCAACACTGCAAGCAATTTTAAAATTAAAAAAACCAAATTTACAACTTTCAAATGAACAATTAATTCAACTTTGTGATGCTAAAAATGAGTTGTATCAAACATTTTTAGCAACTGAAATTAACAAGGATTCATTACTTCCTTCAATAATGGAATTTTTAACCGCCGCAAAAAAGAAAGAGTTAAAATTAGCGATTGCTTCAAGCAGTTATAATGCACCTTTAATTTTAAAAAAATTAGGAATATTTGATCTTTTTGACTATATTGTAAATCCTGCAGACATTAAAAACGGAAAACCAGCACCAGATATTTTTATAAAGGCAGCGGAAGGAATTGATTTAAAAACAAACGAATGTTTTGCAATTGAGGACGCACCATCAGGGCTACAAGCGATTAAGTCTGCAAAGATGCTTGCAATTGCAATTACTCATGATTCTAATGAAGATTTTTCAAGCGCAGATTTGATTTTAAATTCTACTGCAGAACTAAATTTAGATAATATTTTAGAAAAATTTAATGCTTAAAAAATTAAACTAACTTAATTTGTGTAAATTAAAGTTAGTTTAATTTTTCTTAATATTTTGAAATAGCTAATGAAGCAATTTTATCGTGTTAAAAAGATAAATTATATTATAATTTACATATGAAAAAAATGCAAATAGGTGTGGATTTAACACGTATTTCGAGCTTTGAAAATAAAAAAGAAAGTTTTATTAAAAGAATCTTATCTCCACAGGAATTTTTGGCTTATCAACAAACACCTAAAAATTTGCAAACACTTTTTTTAGCTAGAAGCTGAGCGATCAAAGAAGCGATCTTTAAAGCTGATAATCGTCATTTTAGTTTTGCTAAAATTAATATTTACAAAAAAAATAACGTCTGAAATTTTAAAAATTTTAAAATTTCAATTTCACATGAGGGTGATTATTTAATTGCTTTTGTGATAAATTTAAAGGAGTCGAATGAAAAAAATTAATATAAGAATTTATCTCAAAATTATCTTAAGTGGATTTGCATGACTTCATAGATGATTTAAAGTAAGATCTTTATCGAGAAAATATCGCAAACAACCTGATGCGGTTTCAAAAGAGCAAAGATATAAATTCATTTTAAAAATATGTCAAAAACTTATTAAACTCTATAACATAGATTTAGAAGTTGTTGGTTTAGAGAATGTACCAATAAATGGTTCGGTAGTTTTAACACCAAATCATAAATCATATTTAGACGCAGTTGCCTTAATTGTTGCATTAGAACAAACCAACCCGGAATTTTCGGAAAAACCAAGAATTCCTACCTTTGTAGGTAAAGCAGATTTAAAGAAAAGCAAAACTATTTATAATTGTATGCAACTTTTAGATTCATTTTTTATAGATAATAAAAATGTGCGTAATAGTTTAAATACCTTGAAGGACTTTGTGGATTTTGTAAAGGTTGAAAAGCGTTTTGGGTTAGTTTTTCCTGAAGGGACTCGTATCAAAAAACCTGAAGTTGGAGAGTTTAAAGGTGGCGCCTTCAAAGTGGTTCAAAATTCATATATGGATATTATTCCGGTTGCGATTGAAAATAGTTTACACGCCTTTTCAATAAAACGCAAAGGCAGAACTACAATGAGGATTACATTTTTACCACCACATAAAGCTAAACATAATATCACAAAAGATCATTTAGCAATTGCTTCAAAAGTACAACAACAAATTTCAGAAATAGTAGGCAAAGAAAATGAGCAGGATAAACAATCTTAATTATAATTATGAGCATCACTTTAAATTAAATGATTTTGATGGACCATTGGATTTATTGCTCGAATTAATTAAACGTAAAAAAATTAGTATTATGGAGGTTAATTTAATCGAATTAGCTACCCAATATATTTCAATTATTAGTGAATTAAAAGAAGCGGAGATTGATGTAGCGGGCGATTATTTGGTAATGGCTACTACTTTAATTAATTTAAAAGCAAAAATGATTTTACAAGGCCCAGATGAAATTAATGAAGAAATAGAACAAGAAAAACAAGTTTTTTTACAAGATTTAGTGCAATATGAACAATTTAAGCAAGTTCGTGAAGCTTTAAAAACGTTTCAAAACCAACGTGCTGATATTTATATAAAAAAACCAAGTAATATTGATGATTTTGTTTTAGATTCCGATAATTCTAAATTAGATGGACGTTCAAACCCGGTAAAATTAGTTAATGTTTTACGTAAAATGTTTGAACGTGTATATGCACAACACTTACGTCAAACTAAATTAGAAAAATTTAATTTAACTCCGTCGGATCAGTTTCCATTTATAAAAAAACTCTTAAAAGAACACGAAGAACTATCGTTTGAAATGGTGTTTAGTCAACCGAGTCTAAACCATTTTGTTATCACTTTAATCGCAGTTTTAGATTTAGCTAGACAACAATATTTAGTTATAGAACAAAACGAACAATTTGACACAATTGTTATTAAGAGAGGAGTAAATTTCAATGAAAAATAAAATATTAGAAGCCTTACTTTACGTCCAAGGTGATGAGGGATTAACTTTAGAACAAGTTAAAGAAATTTTTGGTTTAAACACATTACACGAAGCTAAAAAAGTTATGATGGATTTTCATAAAAGTTTTAATGAAGAAGACCGTGGATTAAAGGTGGTATCCTTTAACGAGGTCTATAAATTAGCCACACGCGAAGGCGTTAAAGAATATATCACTAAAATGGTCTCTATTACTAGACCACATCGCTTGTCTAACGCTGCAATTGAAGTAGCAGGAATTGTAGCATATAAACAACCAATAACCCGTAGTCAAATTAATCGTGTTCGTGGAACAGCTTCTGATCAAGTTATTAATACCTTACTTTTAAAAGGTGTAATTGAAGAAGTAGGTATTTCACCTACACCAGGACGCCCGGTTTTGTATGGTGTAACTAATAAATTTTATGATCATTTTAAAATTACAAATATGCGTGATTTACCAAAATTAGATGATTTTAACTATATCGATGGTGTAGAAAATGAAGCAAATGATTTTGATTTATTTGCTAGTCAAAGAGAATATAAATAACAATTTATAAATAAATTATTGCTATTTATTTATATATAAACATACATAAATAAGGAGAAAAATAAAAAATAAATAAATTTAAAAAAGAAACATTTAATAAAATAAATCATTTGTCAAATAAAATTGATACATTAAGAGAAGTTGGTTGGGTCGTAATAAACGAAACACCACAAACAGATTATTATTGAAGAGGTGGTAAAGGTGGGAAAAATACTGTATTTAAAAATTTAAAGACAGGTGAAATATTAACCATTGATGAAATGATACAAAAGACTGATTTAGAATTATATATTTTGGGACTAAAAAAAGTATTTAATCCAAAATTAAATGAATGATACATAAGAAAATTACCTAATCATACCAAAAAGGATAATTTAGGCTAGTATGACTATTTTTATGTTTGTTTTACCGGTAATAACAACTTTTTTACTTATTATTTACATCACAATTTTTAATACAAAGTTTTTTATAATTCATTGAATTGCGTATGATGTCTATCAAAGAGATAAACAATTAAATTTAAAGACCTATAATCAAAAATTTATTGATGGCTATCTAACATTTAAAAAATATGCCTCTATAAAAATTAAAGAAAGAAGTATATTAAATTGGAGTTTTCATGCATCTAATCTATCAGTTATTTTAGCAGAAATCTTTATGTTTATTTTTGTTAATGAGCGAGAATTATGAAACTATAAGTTAGGTACCGCAGGAACACTTATTTGCTGTTTGATACTAACATATTTTGCTTATCTAGTATGATATATGTCATCTAAATCTAAATATTTAAAAATAATGCTTAATTATTTTGACTTAAAAATTAAAAGCATTATGGTTAGTGCGGATGTAGAGGTTTTTGATGCAATATATAAAAATAATTCATTAAAACCAATTAACTATATACCTATACCAACCAATTCTATGCATCAAAACACAGAAATACTCAATACATATCATTTTAAGAAAATATTTAATCAAAATAATGATGCATATTTAGTCTACTACTTTTTTGTCGCTAATATGCATTTTGTGCATAGTGATTCATATTATTTATATTACAAAGGCCTATATGCAGATTATGCAAATTTTTATAATTAAAATATTAAGGAACGTATGGATGCACAAGTGTTTATTGTAATATTGTATAGCACAATTTTTTATTATTTTTGACTAATGTTGATGGGCCTTTATAGTTGATTAAAAACAAAAGTTAATATAGCATTAAAAAGATTGTTTATATTAACAACTCTTAGAGGAATAACTATAAATAACATATATAAGCAGGGTGGAATTTTAGTAATTAAAGCATTTTTAAGGATTGCATTATTTGATTTTATAATTATTTTGATATCAATACTATATATTGTTATAGATTTAAAAACTACAAAGTTTCCGGTTACAACAAATTATTATCTTATTTCACTATATATTTTGATTTTATTAAGCTTAATTATGGTTTTTATAAATTTATTTCAGTATTTTGATAAAAAGAAGCAATGAAAATTAAAGATAAATTATTTAAACTTTGATAATAATGGTTTTCACTTTGATAAAGAATATCAAGTTGTAAAAAACTTTAGTGAAATGAATTTATTTGATGTGACATTGGGTATTAAAAAAAAGAATTAGTTTAAACTACAAAATACTTATTAGCTATTGTAGGATTTTGTTTTATGTAAGTGATTTAAAAAGATTTCAAATATGATATTTTTTGATTTATGGATATCATTTTAATGAGATTAACCAAGGATCATTAATTTATGAAAATTTATACCAGAGCTTTGTAAATAAATGAAATGAATTGATTGAAAAATAGTTTTAAAAACATTAATAGAGAAAGTTAAAGTTACAAAATTTTTATATAAAAGTTTAAATTAAAAATAAAGTTACTGAATTAAAAATTAAATAACTTTGATAAAAAAATCATTTTAAAAATAACGAAAGATAAAATATGAAAAATTTATTATTTAAATTAGGCGAACCAATTGATGGAGTGGTTGGTTTAGCAAATGTAGTCGTACAAACACATGAACCTCGAGGGTATAAAGAAGTTGATTCAAAGTTCTATCTAGTGTGAGAAAAATTCAAAGAAGTTATTCATGTTAATTTAAAAGAAGCACTAGGTAGATTTTCAAAAATTTCAAGTTTTGTCAGAAGATTAAAAAAAGTCTTATTTAAAAAACAACTTTTAACTAAAACAAAACAGCAATTACATAAAATAGGTTTAACAAAGGTTTTTAATCCTAGAATTAATGATTGATATATAAGAAAATTACCTAATAAAATAAAGTGGGATAATTTAGGTTAAAATGGATTCAATCTTTTGAAAATTATTAATTTTTTTCTTGGTTTTTGGTATTACATTTCGCTACATTCTATCTTTTTTAAAATGAAAAACTACGAACGGAAACCTTTTTAATTTTTTATTTGAAACAACATATATTAGACAAATAGAAATTAATCCACAAAAATATCACAGTAATTTTGTCAAAGGATTTTACTACTTAAAAGATGAATATCTTAAGATAAAATCAAAGAGAATTATGATTTTAGTTTTTTATATAATTATTTTTCTTATATTCGCTGTTGGATATATAGCAATTTCTGCTTTAACTTTAGAGGATACTAATGCTAATTCAATTTCATATTCTGCTTTTTTGGGTTCTATAATATTCTTTGTTATTCTTCTTTTAAGATATTTTATTAATATCGATTCAATGATTCTAGCACATCGCAACGTAAATAAAGCTATCAAAAAACAAGAAAATTTAATATTAGAAAAAGGTTTTGATGATAATGTTGAAGTATTTGATAAAAAGTATATAAATAACGGGTTTCAACCTATTAATTATATAGTTCCATTCCAGATCAGTTTTAAATATTTAATCTATATTTTTAATGTGAAAAAACTTAAAAAAAGATTTAAGGACGAGCAAAAATGCTATTATATTTATTTCTTTTTTATAGCTAATATGCATTTAAACAAATCAAATGTATATGACAGATATTATCGAGGTCTTTATCAAGATTTAGCAAATTTCTTTAATAAATAAAGTGAGCGAACATGAATGATTTAATATTTATAATAATTTTTGTTACTATTTTAATTATTTTGACTGCCTTTATTGCTCATTTCTCTTCTAATATGTTCACTAAAGTCAATATAACCAAAATACTTTTTAAAAAATGAGATATTTTGATTTATCACAATAAAGAATTAAAAGTTCATAGTTATTTTAAGAGAGGGGCGTCCGCTTTTGTAAATAGTTATTTAACTAATTTTATAATTAATTTAGTTATTGGTAACATTTTAATAATAATTTTAGGTATTGGTTTATTTTTTAAGATAAAATATAGTATTCATATTTCGTTTTTTATTTTATGAGGTCTATTTATATTAATGATTTTATTAATTTCTTTTATATTTTTCTATAAATATATAAAATATAAAAAAATTTTTCGCAGTTATTTAAAGCATTTTATTTTTGATGATACTGATTATTTCTTTGATAAAGAATATTCCGAAAATAGAGATGCTAACATAAAGCTTTGTATTGATTTTTCAGTTAATAAAAAATTTGGCGTTATGTTGAACTATTCAAAAATGAATTATTTAACCTTAATTAAGAAAATTCAAATATACTTATTTTACTTTATTATTTGAGGACATCATTTTATTGAAGTAAATCAAGGGAATGAAATTTGAGAAGATTTATACCAAGAATTTGTGAACCAAAAAAACAAAGGTGCGTGATAATGACGTGCTTTTGTTTTTTTCAATGTTTATCGATAGCAGTGCTAAAAATATTAATGTATAATTTAATAATTAAATTAGGAGTAAAATGTACGAAATTATTGCAACTGAAAATGATGCTGGAAGAACTTTATATAAATTATTATGCAAGTATCTAAATAATCTTCCACTTAGTAGGATAGAAAAACTTTTTCGTAAAAAAGATATCAAAGTTAATCAAAATAGAAAAGTAACGAAAGATCAAGTTGTTAATTTAGGTGATTCTATAGTAATTTATGGTGTCAATGACCTAAAAAAACCTGAAACATTTCAAAAGATTTCTTATGATTTCAAAATAATTTATGAAGATAATAATATTTTAATAATAGATAAAAAATCAGGTGTAGTAGTACATAGCGAAACTAATTGCTTAGATAATCAAATACTTTCATATCTAAATTATCAAAATATAGACAGTTTTAAACCTAGTCATATTGGTAGATTGGATAAGGAAACAAGTGGCTTAATTGTTTATGCTAAAAATTATGCCACATTGGTTGCTTTTAATGAAAATAATCATCATTTTATTAAAAGATACTTATTTAAAAGTGACTTTAATCTCCCGTATTTAGAATTAGAATTATATTTTTATAAACAATCCGACGGAAAAATAAAGACATCACCAAAAGCAAAAAATGGTTATAAATATGCAAAGACGATTTTTTATTTAGATGGTAATAAACAAATTGCAGAAATTAAAACAGGACGTAAGCATCAAATCCGTTTAAGTCTAAAATACCTTGGTAAACCTATTTATGGTGATATCAAATATGGTGGAAAAAGAGCAAATAGATTAATGTTACATTCATATTATTTAAAAATCGATTCATTAACAGGAAATTTAAGTTATTTAAATGGTTTTGAATTTTATTCAAAACCAAAATTATAGGAGTAAAAATGACTATAACAAAGGATAAGCTTTATGATATCGTCAAAACATTAATGTTTGAACCGACCGAGCAAGTTATAGATGAAATAATTGAAAACTGACATGAACTAGAAGCAAAAATTAAGTTTTTTGATAACTTAGATTTAAGCAACGTCAAACCAATGAGTCACATCGATGAAACCTTTTATACTGATTTTCTTAGAGAAGATGAATATCTAACTGAAGATCGAATAGAACGAAAACAAATTTTATTAAATGCTCCTAGTGCTGATTTGGAATTTGTGACAATAACAAAGGTGGTGAAATAATGCGTCAATTAAAAAACAAAGGAAATTATGAAAAAGCCTATTATTGTTTAAAAAACGATGCAAATAACGCAGTTGCACATATGTTAGATTACAATCCAGATGCATATGTTAAAAATCAAATTTTATCTGGCGCTGTTTTAACTATTAAAGATAATTATGCAACTAAAAATGATATAACTAGTGCTTCAAGTTTAATATTAGAAAATTTTAAACCAGGTTACAATGCTACTGCTGTTGAAAAATTATTACAAGCAGGAGCGCATCCGGTTGCCAAAGTACATTTAGATGAGTTAGCCTTAGGCGGAACTGGAACTTATAGTGCATATGGTTTAATTGCCAATCCCATAGATTCAAACCGCCTTGTTGGAGGTTCATCATCTGGTTCGGTTGCTACCTTTACTAAAGATATTTCGATTGCTTTAGGTAGCGATACCGGAGATAGTGTTAGACTTCCTGCTAGTTATAACGGAGTAGTAGGTTTTAAACCATCATATGGAGCAATTAGTCGTTATGGTCTTTTTGCATACGCTTCTTCATTAGACACTGTTGCATATTTCTCTCACTATGTCAACGATATAATTTTAGCTTCACAAGCAATGTTTGGTAAAGATAATAAGGACATGACATCAAAAGAAATTGCAATTCAAAATATTCAAAAACAAAAACCAGAAAGTGTTTTAATTTTAGATTTTGATGATTTATGTGAAAATTATGTTACTGAAGCAATGCAAAAATTAGAAGCAAAATTATTAGCAGAAAATATTACAGTTCACAAAGTCAGACCAAATTTAGATATCTTGAATTGTATTAAACCTGCCTATGAAATAATTTCATTTTCTGAGGCTAGTTCAAATTTAGCGAACCTAACGGGTGTTGGTTTTGGTAGTAGGGTTGGTGCTTCTCATTGAGAAGAATTAATTCGTGAGACTAGATCACAAAAATTTGGAAGAATGGTACAAGAACGTCTATCGTTAGGAAGTTATTTCTTGTATGCAGAGAATATTGAAGAAATGTTTTTTAAAGCACAAAAAGTTAGACGTGTGATTAAGGACTACTTGACTCATTTACAACAACAAGCTGATTTAGTGTTATTTGCTGCAGCACCTTCAATTGCTCCATTACTAAAAAGCAATAAAAAATATGGAGTAATGGATTATATTTTAACTGCAGCTAATTTAGTTGGAAATCCATCACTTACATTACCCTTGGCTAAATATCAAAATTTACCATTTTCACTAACTTTAGAAACCGAAATTTACCAAGATGCTAAATTATTAGCATATGCTGAATATTTAGAAGAATTGATCGGGGGTGGTTGTGAATAATTTTGAAGTTATTATCGGAATTGAAATACACGTAGAATTAAAAACAAAAACCAAAATATTTTCAGCGATGCCAATTGATTTTGATGCACCCGCCAATACTTGTGCAAATCAAATTGATTTAGGATATCCAGGAACCTTACCACAAGTCAATAAACAAGCCGTTAAATATGCTATAGCCTTAGCAAAGGCACTAAATATGCACATTGATAAACAACTACGCTTTGATCGCAAAAACTATTTTTATCCTGACTTACCTAAAGGTTATCAAATTACGCAGTTTTATCATCCAATTGGTTCGAACGGAAAGTTAACCATTCAAACAGAAAACGGATTTCAAGACATTGCTATTGAACGGATTCATCTAGAAGAAGATACTGCACGTCAACATCATAATGGAGATATCACACAAATTGATTACAACCGTGCCGGAGTTCCATTAATTGAAATAGTAACTTATCCAGTGATAAAAAACGCAAATGAGGCAGCCGCATATGTAGATATGATTAAAAAAACGGTGCAATCACTCGAAATTTCAGAAGGAAGATTAGAAAAAGGTTCATTAAGAGCGGATATTAATATTTCACTTAGACCATATGGTGTTGATTACCTTGGAACAAAAGTAGAGATTAAAAATATGAACTCCTTATCTAATATTAGAAGAGCAATTGAATACGAAATAAAATTGCAAACTCAAAAAATTTTAAAAGGCGAAACAATTTTACAACAAACCAAACGCTTTGATGATCAAAGTAATAGTAATGTTGTGATGCGAACCAAAACTGGAGTGGTGGATTATCGTTATTTTCCGGAACCCAATATTCCTTTTATTCAACTCTCTGATGCTTTCGTTGATTCGGTAGTATTAAAAGAGTTACCATTAGAACGCAAACAACGTTATGAAGCAGCCAAAATTCAAAATATTTATATTAACAGTTTATTAGATGATATTGAATTGGCAAAATATTTTGATTCAATTCCATATGAAAATTTAGAACAACTATCAAAGGTGTTTTTTGCTGAAGTGGTTTCGTTAGCTAATTCAAAAGGTGTTTTGGCTTATAATTTAGGCATTAAAGCAACTTATATTGCACAAGCAATGCAACTTTTAGATGCTGAAGTTATTTCGAGTAAATCGCTTAAGAAATTAATTCCGCTTTTAGTTGATTTTAATGGTGATATTGATACATTGCTTGATGAGTATCATCTAAAACAAATTACCGACGTTGAAATGATAACTAATTTATTAATTGAAATTATTGATAAAAATCAAACATTAGTAGCTGAATATTTGAATCGTCCAGAAAGAGTGTTGAAGTTTGTATTAGGTAATTTGATGAAACAAACTAACGGACAGGTTAATCCAAGTATATCAAACCAAATTGCAACGAGAGTTTTAGATGAAAAATTTAAAAAATAAAACCTTAACATATAAAAAAATGTTAAAAATGCGAGTACCGAAGAGTATTTATAAAAAATATTATTTAAATATCATTCAATATAGTACTTTTGTGTTTTTTACTAAATTATATGAAAAAATTATTTTAGGAATAATTAGTATTTTCGCTCATTTTTTAATACGCGCAAGCAGTCAATCCCAAAAAGCCAAACGTAAAAAAGTTGTTTTAAATGTTTTTGAAAAATTTTGAGCAAATGATTATAATTTTGTATGACTTTCAACAGCTTTTTATATGCTAATTTCCTTTGTTTCAGTCATTTATATTGTTAATTTTTTAAATATTTCTATAAATGATAACATTCATGCATTTACAAATTATGTTTCTCCATTTTATCAAAATGCAGTTGCTAATGGAAATGCTAGCGAAAGTGTATTTCAAAGTTTGTTTAATATAACCATTTTCAATAAGTTTATTCCGGGCAGCGATTTATATTTTAGTCCACAAAATAATGTGATTGTTAATTCTACTTTAAACAAATTATATTCATTGATTCCAGGGTCATTTGTAGCTATTCCTTCGTTATATATTGCTGCAGGCGGATATGGAAAATTAATTACTTCGTTTAATGTGATTTATTCGCATGAAAGAATTGGAACATATTGGGGGAATAAGGTTAAAGGTTTGTTTTTGGTTATTGTGGTTTCGGTGATTTTGTGAGGACTTTCAACTATTCATATTTTTGTGCAGGCCAGAGTTTTTATAAGCCATAGTTTGATCGACTCGGCTTTTAATGATTTTTTATATATTTTATTTACTATAATCTTTTTTGTACTAACCTTTTTATTTTTATTTAAACTAACCCCATCATTTAAATTGAATTTTAATTCAATTTATCGCGGAATGATTATTTCAACTACTCCTACAGTATTATTGGTCATCATTTATACATATTTAAATAAACTCTTTTCTTATTCCAAATATGGGGCGGCGGTCGGGTTTTTCTTTAGTATTGGCTTCTTTGTCAACTGATATGTTTATTTTATGTTTCTAGGAATTATCTTTAATAATGCTTATTATAAAAGCTATATTAGTACGCGCACAATGCCTAAGAGAATTCATGCTTGATTATTTTAAAAAAGTTGTTGGTATTGCTACCGAACAACTTTTTTATTTACTAATAATTTCAAGACCGAATTTGGTTCATTGAACTATCAATTTTTCTTCGTTGCGTTTGTTTTTTTGATAGTAGTATTCAAAGTATTTGGGTGTAAAGAAAAATGTATATCCCGAGTATAGTGTTTTTATGGTTTTAAAGTTAAAGCGAATAATGAGGTTTTCTACTACTTCTCAATCAAAAAAGTCATGCTCGCCGAGTTTAGATAATTGATTTAATTGTAATTGAAAATCATAATTTCGGTATTTTAATAAATTATTAAAATGTTGAAATTTGGTATCACCATTGAAGGAGAAAATAATATTTAAATCTTGTAAATCATTCTTTTCGATTAAATCAACTAATGTAAAGGAGTGTTTTAAAGCAACATTTCTTGATTTTGGAGAAAAAATCTTAAGAAACGAAGGAACTAATCAAAAACCATTATCCATCTGGTTTACTTTAACATTTTTAACGTTTTTCATTGGTGTTTATTTGAGATAAAAATTTATAGATGCCATCCGAATCGTTATCATCGGTTATAAATGTGGCAAATTTCTTTACTTCTGGTTTTGCTTGACCCATCACTATTGAAAATTTAGCAGACTGAAACATTGAAATGTCGTTATCTTCATCGCCAAAAACAAGCGAACGATCTAAATTGATATGATATTTTTGAGCTAATAATTGTAAACTTCTACCTTTTGAATTATTTAAAGGCATGATGTCATAAACATGTACTTGTGAGTTAATAATATAAATGTCTGAGATTTTTTGCACCTTAGATTCTGAAATATTAATGCTTTCTATAGCTGTATCACGCTTAATTACTAAAAATTTTAGTATGTCGTGTTTGTCTGGGTTAAATTGATGTTTTTGGTTGTTTAAATCAAATCAGTCAAAGTTAAATTGGTTTTCTTTATCGCGTTTTGTGATGGTACTTTCTAATCATATAAATCAGTCGGGTTTTTGATGGTTTTGATGAAAACCATAAATTTGTTCGCAAGTATAAATTAAAAATACTACTTTGCTAGCGATTAACGCATCAAAAACTTCTTTAGCTGCTTTTTTTGTAATAGGATTTTTATAAACGATTTTATTATTTTTAAAATCATAAATTAATGAACCATTACAACAAATAGCAGGGAAGTCACAATTTAAATCAAAAAATTCTTGTTTGGCCAAATAATGTGGCCTTCCAGTAACAATAGAATATTTTTTTCCTTGTTTGTGCATTTTTTGAAGAATTTCTATTGAACTGTGTGAAATATTTTTTTGAGAATCTAATAATGTTCCGTCTAAATCAAAAAATAAATAATCAAAATCACTATTTTTTAGTTTGTCCATAGTAAGCGTTTGGTCCGTGTTTTCTAAAGTGATGTTTGTTTTGTAGAGTTTTATTGGCTTGTTGTTTATTTGGATCGATAATTAAGGTATTAATTGCCATTTTAGCAACTTCTTCTAAGGTTAAGGCTAAATTAACTGCATCTTTTGGATTTTTGATTGATCAAACAAATGGTCCGTGTTCTTTAACCAAAGTTGCACTGGTAGATTCAAAGCTGAGATTGTTTTTTTGATAATGTTCGATGATAACCAACCCGGTATTGTGTTCATAAGCACCGTTGATTTCTTCGTCAGTTAGTTCACGAGTGCAAGGCACTGAACCATAAAAATTATCTGCATGAGTAGTTCCAAAACACTTGATTTCTTTTCCGGCTTGTGCAAAACCAACCGCGTATGGTGAGTGGGTATGTACAATTCCTTGGATGTTGGGATTTGCTTTGTAAAGTAAGGTATGTGTTGGGGTGTCACTAGACGGATTTAATTTTGAATCGATGACATTATTATCCATATCCACGACCACCATATCGTCAACGGTCATAGTTTCATAATTTACACCTGAAGGTTTAATTACCATTAATTTACGGTCTTTGGTAATCCCTGAAACATTTCCTCATGTATGAATTGCTAATTTGTATTTATATAAAAGCATGTTAGCTTCATATACATCTTGTTTGAGTTTTTGAATTTCTTCTTTATTCACCTTTAGCTCGCTTTCATTGTGTGTGATAAAATTCTTTAGCTTGTTTTAATAGTGCGATGTTTTCATCAATAGTTTCGTTGGGTTGGTTTTTAGATCACATTTCAATTAAAATTGGGACATTTAAATCGTTTTTCTTAATTGCCTTTAAAGATCTAACAAAATTTACACTTCCTTTACCTCAAGGTACTTCTTTGAATTTATTTGGTAAGGTATCTTTAAAGTGAAAGGCTATGATTTTATCTTTTCCTAAAAAGATCTCGTTTTCAATATCTGGTGTAAATTGATTTAGGTTTCCTAAGTCTGGATAAATATAAAATAATGGTGAATTAATTTGTTTTAAAAATGATAAACATTTACTTATGGTTCCGGCAAAAGGTGTATCCATAGTTTCAAAAGCTAAGGTAATGCTATATTTTTGTGCTAATTTGGCTGCTAATTGCATTCCTTTAACAAAGTTTGCTTTAGTGGTTTCATTTGATTTTTCGTAATAGACATCATAAGCTGCTAATTGAATAGTTCGTATTCCAAGTTTTTTGGCTAAAATTAACGCTTTTTGCATTATTTCCAAGGCTTTAGCGCGTATTTTTGGATCTTTTGAGCCAAATGGATAACGACGATGTGCACTTAGACACATTGAGTTAAAATAAAAATCTTTTTTTATTAATAATTCTCGTAGTTCGTTAATTTGGGTATTGGATCAATCTAAGCGTTCTAAACGAAAGTCTGATTCGTCGATACTAAATTCAATAAAATCAAAACCAGCCGCTTTTGCAATGTTAATTTTTGTGGCTCAATCAAATTTATTGTTGATTGCCTTTTCATAAATACCTAAAAATCTTGCTTTATTTTCAGTATTTTTTGAATTCATCTTTAAATTCCTTTGCAGCCATTTCCGGGTTCTTAGCGTCACGAATTGATCTGCCGGCAATGAAAATAAAAATAGGAATATCTTTAAATAATTTGATATCTTCTATCTCTACTCCACCGGTTACGGTAACTTTAAATCCCATCTTAGCCAGTTTTGCAACAGTATCAATATCTTTTTGCCCTCACTTAACTCCTGCCGCTTGTGCGTCGCGAGCACGGTGCCAAACTACTTGTGGAACTCCGGCTTGTTTTCATTCTTGTACTTGTTGTCAACTAAAGTTATTAGTCATTTCTACTTGAATTTCTTTATTTGGTCCGTAAGTTTTAGCAAATTGAACTAAATCAGCCATTGTAGCTGTTTCGGCGGCACAAATTGTGGTAATAAAGTCAGCTCCGTTTTCAAAGAACATTTTTCCGAAAACTTTACCAGCATCGGCAATTTTACCATCGGCCACGATAATTTTATCTGGAAATGTCTTTTTTAATTCGGTAATTGCTTTTTTTCCTTCTGATGCTAATAAAATAGTTCCTACTTCAATTACATCGATATATTTTGATGCTTTTTTTGCGGAATTAATCGCATCTTCAATACTCAAATTATCCAATGCAATTTGTAATAAAGGTAAAGCCATAATCTCCTCTCTCTAAAATGATGTGCTTTCTTGATCTGTTTTTGTGATTAAATCAAATACTTCTTGTTTAGTTTCTGCCTTCATAATAGTTTCAATATTAGTGGGGTCGCCAAAAATTTTTACAATTTGTGGTAATGCTTCTGAAGTGTGTACTTCGGCACTAGTTGCCGCTAGTGTGATTAAAACACGAACTGGTCGTTCATCATTTTCAAAGAAGACCGGCTTTGTTAAAGTAACTAATGAAAATGAATTTTTTAAAACACCAGCTTCACTTTGGGCATGCGGCATTGCTAAGTTATCGGCAATCAAATAATAAGGTCCATATTTATGTGTATTTTCAATAATTGCGTCGTAATATCTAGCTTCAACTAAGTTTTTATCAATTAAAGGTTTAACTGATAAATAAACTGCTTCTTTTCAATCTTTAGCTTCTAATCCGACATTTACAGTGTCATACTTTTTTAAAATTTTTACTAAGTTAATTGTTTCCATAATTATAAACCTAGCGCTTCTTTTAGTGCTTGTTTGATTTCGTTTTTATCCATTAAGTTGGTTACTCCAACAATTTTTGCTTTTTGATTATGATTAAATTGATCTGATAAGTGTTTTGAAGAAATAATGATATCTACTGAATTTGTCATACCGGTTGATTGACCCATTGAAAGTGCATCAACTTCGGCTTCAATGCCAAGTTCTTTCATAATATTTTGGACGGCTAATTTAATTAGCATACTTGTTCCCATTCCGTTTCCACAAGCAGCGATGATTTTTAATTTTTTATCCATGATTTTCTCCTAATAAATAATAAAATTGATTTTAAAAAGATTAGCGTTATTGCTAACCTTTTATTTGTTTAATTAGCGTTAACTAAGTTTGGTTTTAGTTTAAATGCTTTTTGTAAAAATGTTGATTTGGTTTGTGATCCATTATCTACGATTTGTCCCATAAATAGTAATCCGATAATTGCAACTCATACAAATATTCAAGCAGCAATTATATCAGATGTAGAAATTCACATTAATAAACCAAAGAATAAGTTTCAGTCCGCCATTCCAATGTATCCGGTAGCAACCGGAGAAACGAATTTAGTTAAATCTGCGGTTGAACCGTGTTTTGCTGCATCATGAGCAATTTGTAATGTTTCATTTGTAACAGCTTTTGTAGCAAAAGAAACAATTAAAATTTCTAAAAATCCTATAATTCCAGGTAATAAGATCGCAGCTTTTCATCCACCGCTTGCATTTGCGTATACTCCTAGTGATCCTGAATTAAAGAATAAAGTAATAAATAATGGAATAGCGATTGAAATAACTTGTTGGTTAGGGATTTGTGATAAACCTATCACAATACCTACTCCAATAAATTGACCGATAACCCCTGAAACAAATCCGAATGTTACCGAGTTAATTGAGAATCCATACACAGCAGCAACGTCGACTGCAACAACGGCACCAGGAATAATTTTTTCACTAATTCCATGGAATGATTGTTGAAGTTCGGTAATGAACATTCTAACTCCGGTAATAATTGCCATTAAAGCGGCAACAATTTGTAATGATCCACCAAGGATGTTTACGGCAAAGTTAGCTCCACCAAACGCTTTATTTCATTGACCGAATCCGGTTGTAAAACTTGTTCATGTTTTATTAATAATTGCTCCATCTACTAATTTAGTATTTACAGCAGCTGCTGATACAGAATGATTGTTAGCATCAACGATGTGTGGTAATGGTGCAGTTGATAAAACAACAATGAATAATACTAAGAATAAAGCAAAGATAATAATAGTTTGAGTGAAGATGTTGTCTTCAAAAATTTTGAGATAAGATGGTAATTTTTTATTTTCTGCTGAATCTTCTTTTTTACCAAAGAATCTACCTAATTTATATGTAGCGGCGATTGCTAACATTTGTTGGTGTCCGATAGAAAATCCTGCATTTTGTGTAACTGCGTTAGTTCCTTTGGTGGTTGCGGTTGAAGCAGTAGCTCAGTAAATTCCGAGAATAATACCAGACATAACTACTAAACCAACTTGGTGACCAATTGGGATTGACCCGGTGAAAATTTGTAAATTACCAAATAAAATAATGTATAAGATTGTGGTTACAACGGCACTTTGTTGTAACATAACGTGTCCTGTGATCATTAAACTATTTGTGTTAGTTCATCTTTTGAGTGCAACCATTATAATGTTGATTGCGTATGCAAAGATGAATGTGAATGAAATTAATGATACATAATTATTGTCACCGAATGCCGATTCAAAGAAAGTATTAGCACTTGATAAGGCAAAGTAAGGATCTAATGGTACCACTTTGATACTGTCGCCACCTGCATGACTAATTGTATCAAAAACAGGTTTTGCTAACGAAATCAAAGCACCAGATCCTATAGCTAATAATAAGTAACCAATAATGGTTTTAAGCATTCCGATAAAAGATTGTCTAAGACCGCGACCCATAACTAGATAACCAACAAAAGTTAGTGAACCAAGTAATAGGGCGGGTACTTTGAAGAAGTTATCCATATAAACTTTATTAAATAAGAACAAGAAAGCATCTTTTGCGGCTTCGTTAGTTCATGGAGTAATTAATTTGGTTATAGTGCCATCACCTTTAATAATTGGGCTTGGAAATGCAGTTTTTACTAACATTGTCACCAAAATAATGGTTATGTTAATTACTGCAAATATGCTTCACCCGATGATTAAACCAATCTTCTTCTTTTTGTTAAGTTTTTTAATCATCATTCCTTCCGAAAATTTTATTTAACTTTTAAAAGTTTTTTTAATTCTAACACTCTTGGGTTTACTTTTGATAAATCAAATTTTCTTGGTTCATCAAATGTTAAGATTTCTCTTGGATTATTTATTAACATATCGTCAATAGCTTCTTGGCTAACTCCTACTTGTTTAAGTAATGGGAGAAATCTATCAAATAAATAACCTAACCCAAAAGTTTGTTTTCCTTTTTCTAGACCATAGTGTCTTTGATATAAAATTCTACCTGCATCTAAAGATAAGGTAATGTGTTTTTGCAATCCTTTATCTACTAAATATTTAATATTTTCAGCTAAAGTTGCATCGCTATAGTATTTAACTCTATCAGGTCCATCAAAACACAAAGATACTCCAAGTTCTTTAATTATTTTTTCATAGTAGTATTTATCTGGGTTTTTATTTAAATGTGATAATTGAATTTTTTTAGGATTTGCTCCAAAGTCAATTAAATGTTGTGCAGCTTCATAAGCCATTGTTCCAAGTTGAGTGTGCACTAAAATTGGTGCCCCTGTTTCAATACTTGAGCGCGCAGCAACTTCAAGTGATTTTAATTCCAATCTATCAATTGCTGCATAACCGGTTCCGGCCTTAATGATTCCGGCTTTTGATTTTGATCTTTTTACAACTGGACCACTATAATTTAGTTCATCCATTCCGACTTCAATTTCGGCCTTAACCATTTCAACAATGTCATCGATTGGTGCCAAAGCCAATCACGAAGCACCTTTGTCATAAAAAGCAGCTTTATGAAAACCGGTAGCCATAATAATATGAGCTTTGCCTTTAAGTTTTTCTGCAATCTCTAACATTCTATGAACATCCCTACCAACATTAGGTGGATCCATAGTAACCATAGTTTTACCACCTTTTGCAATATATTCATCCATTTCTTTTAATGCCGCATCGATTGATAACATAACAAAATCTGGATGTTCGTGTGCTTCAGGTCCATAATTTTTAATTAAGTGATCATGGCAATCTACAACACCTAATTCAACTGGATCGATATCTCCTAAGACGGTTCTTGCGAATTTTTTCATCTAATCTCCTTCAATATTTTTGATATATTTATAGTTTATTATTTTGTTTTAATTTAAATAATATCTTTTAAATATATTCTTACTCTTATCATACTCCAAACATTTTAAAATAACATAAAAAAAGTTAAAAATCCAATAAAATTGTCAAAATGTGGAAAAAATACCACATTTGTTAATGAAAAAAGAATATTTAAATAAAAACACCTAATTAATGGATTAGGTATTTTTGATTAATGTTTAAATAAATGCCTGTATTTCTTTTCAAATTTGTTGAATTTCAGATAAGTTATCTTTGTTTTGATTTCATTTTTGTTGATATTTCTCAACATTAGGATTCTTCTTTGTTGCCGCAGGGATATTTTTAAATATTTGATTTAATTGTGCAAGAATTTTATAAATATTTTCTAATTGTGTGGTGTTATCTAACATTTCTTTAATTTTTTTTGCATAATATTCTTGGATTTGTTTTTTGAAATTTTGCATAAAATCGGTTTGCTCTTTAACATCTTGACCAAAATTTTGTAAATAATTTTCAACCTTTTTTTGCTCTTTAATATTTATTTCTTTTTTAATTTCGTTAATAATAAGTTCAAATTGTTGAAATTTTTGTTCGTTAGTTAAATCATTATTTTTTAACATTTGATTTTTGCGCTCATCTAAATTAAAGATAAAAGTTTTTTCATTTTTATCTTTTCCGATCTCCCTTTTTAAGTCAATATATTGCTTGTTATATGCTCGAAATTTAATTTCTTCTGGCGTAAAAGAATCAACTAGTTTTAAATTGTAAGTTGGTACTGCTATTGCAGCAGATATTGAGGTCGCAATAGCAGTAAATGCAAAGCCATAAAGCGAAATCTTGATTATCTTATGTTTTTGTTTTTTAGTCATAATTTTTCCTAAAATAATATATATGATGTTTATATTATATATGTTTTGATCTGTTAAATAAAAAGTTAATTTATTTCAGTTAATTAACTTGACATATCAAGAAGATTTTAGGATAAAAATTTAGAAATTTTGTTTTAAAATTTGTTAATATTTAATTATATATGCTAAGAAAGGAAGAAAATGAAAAAAGAAATTTATTTAGCTGGTGGTTGTTTCTGGGGTGTGCAGGCTTATTTTCAAAGAATAAAAGGTGTTTTAGAAACAAGTGTGCATTATCTTAATGGTGGTTTTGAAGGTGTGAGTTATCGTGAAGTTTGTGATAGTTCATCGCATGTAGAGGCAGTGAGAATTATTTATGATGACGTAGTTTTGACACCTAAAAACATTTTTGAATTATTTTTAAATATTATTAACCCATATTCATTAAATAAACAGGGGAATGATAAAGGTGTTCAATATCGCATTGGAATTTATAGTCGTGATTTAGAATTACGTAATGAATTTCAATTTTTAAATGATGTTTTTCAAAAGCAACAACAGCGTAATAATTACATTGAGATTATGGATGTTTATGATGATACAAGGGCTGAAGAATATCATCAAAATTACTTATTAAAGAATCCTAATGGTTATTGTCATATTAGTTTAAATGATATTCCGGATAAGTATCTAAAAAATTAAAAAAGCAGTTTTCTTAATCAAAAAGAAACTGCTTTTTTGTGATAAAATAAAAATACTATGGAACAAACAATGTATAAATCACTTTATCAAATCAAACAAAAATATGAAGAATTAGAGAATGCTTTATTGAAACCTGATGTTATCTCTGATATTAAAAAGTACAATAAAATTAATAAAGAAATCAATTCAATTAAGGAAATTGTAATGACTTTTAATCAATATTTATTAGCTGAAGAAAACCAAAAACAAGCTAAAGAAATCTTAAATATTGAAAAGGATGAAGATTTATTATCATTTGCAAAACAAGAAATTCAAGATGTAGAGAACACAATGTATGAATTAACTAAAAAATTAAAGGTTTTAATTTTGCCAAAAGACGAAAATGACGACCGTGATGTTATCGTTGAAATCCGTGGTGCCGCAGGTGGAGATGAAGCCAATATTTTTGCCGGTGATTTATATCGTATGTATTCAAAATGATGTGCACAAAATAATATGAAAACAACTTTATTAGATTCTATAACTGCTGAAGCTGGTGGTTTTACATTAGTTACTTTTGCTGTTAAAGGCGAAAAACCATATTCAAAACTTAAATTTGAATCCGGAGTACATCGTGTGCAACGTATTCCGGTTACTGAAACAAAGGGTAGAGTACATACCTCTACTGCAACAGTTACTGTTATGCCTGAAATTGATGATGATGTAGAAATTGAAGTAAAAAATGAAGATATTCGTATCGATGTTTTTCGTTCTAGCGGAAATGGTGGACAATCAGTCAATACTACTGATTCGGCAGTTCGTATTACACACTTTTCTTCAGGAATTGTAGTATCTTGTCAAGAGGGAAAAAGTCAAATTCAAAATAAAGAAATAGCAATGCGGATTTTAAAATCAAAATTATATGATATAGAAATTAAAAAGAAACAAGAAGAAGAATCTGCGTTTCGCAAGTTAGCTGGTTCGGGTGCTCGTGCCGAAAAAATTCGTACTTATAATTATCCACAAGATCGCGTTACTGACCATCGTATTAGTTATTCAACTTCTTTATTTCCGGTGATGGAAGGCAAACTAAATACTATTATTGATGCTCTATTAGCAGAAGAACAAAATGAAAAAATTAAAGAAGCAGGAATTTAATGCCGACAGTAGAAAATTTGCTACTTGAAAAAAGAAGATATGGTCTTAAACAAACCGTATCTTCTTTTGAAAAAAAATTATTAAAAAAAGGAATGCCGGTACAAAAAATTATAGGTTATATAGAAATGGCTGGCGTTCTTATTGATTTAAGTTTTGATGTCTTAATTCCAAGATATGAAACAGAAGAATTAATATATTTGGTTTTTGATGCTTATACTAAAGATGCAAAATTAAAAATATTAGATTTATGTTGTGGTTCTGGTTTTATTGGTTTAGCGCTTAAAAAACACTTTTTTAATTCGTGTTTAGACTTATCGGATATTTCGTTGCATAGCGTTTTGCAATCTAAACTTAATGCAAAAAATAATAAATTAAATGTTAATGTTATTCAATCTGATTTATTCGAAAATATAAATAATAAATATGATATTATAGTATGTAATCCGCCTTATATTTCTTTTAATGAGCAGTTAGATCATTCAGTTTTAGATTTTGAACCACATTTAGCGTTATTTGCTAATGATGATGGTTTATATTTTTATAAACAAATTTTAAAACAAGCGCCAACGTATTTGAAAAATACAGCAAAAGTTTTTTTTGAAATTAATCCTTTACATTTAAATTGATGAAAGGAACAAAAAAAGTTTTATGATTTAGAAATTCTTAATGATTTAAGTAATAGGGCGCGTTTTGTGATTTGACATTATAAAAAATAATCCTTTGTGAGGATTATTTTTTATAAGCTTATTAAGCTGCTGGTGTTGATGGTTGGGTTGTTGTTGTAGGTTGATTAGTAGTTTTTGGGGTATTTGTTGGTTGAACTGTTTTTGGGGTAGGTTTTACTTTTTGTGCTTTATCTATTGGTTTTGTAGAGAATGTATTTTTACTTCCTTTAATGTTTGCTTCAGAGTAAACAATTTTTTGACTACCATCTTTTTTGAAAAATGTAAATGTGTAAAAGCTATCTTTATTTAATGCGTTTTTATTTGTTGCATCAAAAGTAAAGAATAGACGATATTCACCAGATTTTGTTGGATCTTGTGTTTCGTCAGCTGTTGCTTCAGCTTTAACAATTTGACCATTTGGTTTTAAGGTATTATCATCTAAACCTCTAACTTCGGTTGCTATTGCAACTCATTCACCGGTAACACCTACTAATGGTTGTGCGTGAAGTCCGAATGTAAAACTACCATCACTTTTTGCTAAATAATTTTCATCTCTAGCGGCCGGATGTAAAAATTCGATTTTTTGAACCGCTGCAGTATTTGCTTGAACACCATATTTGGTTGGATCTATTGTTTGATCATTTAAAATCTTTGTAGAGAAGATATTTTTTTTGTTTTGAATGTTTTCATTTGAATAAACAATTCTTTCGCTTCCATCATTTTTATAGAACTCAAAAGTATAGAATGAATCTACATCTAATGCATTGTTATGTGTAGCGTCAAAAGTGAAAAATAAACGTGGTTCATGTTTTAAAGGATCTTTAGTTGTGTCGGCAGTTGCTGTAGCTTTTTTGATTGATAATGGTTCTACTGGTGTATTATCATTTTGTTCTTTAACTTTAATTGCAAAAGCTGTTCATTCACCGGTTGCATTTGTTAATGGTTTTTCGTGTAAGCCAAATGTAAAACTACCATCTGAATGCATATAGTTTTCAGCAGTAGCGGCTGGATATAAGAATGTTCTTGTTCCAACTGAGTTCTTTAAATTAATACCATTTGCTGCTAAGTCAACTTTTGTAGTAACTTGTGCTTTTGACACTAATTTCACAACTTCATCATTTGTTTTAACATTTTTGTTTGTATTTGTTTGTTGGTTTCCACATGCGGCCGCTACTGAAGTAGCAGTAGCAAGCGACAATGTCGAAGATATAAAGAATCATAATTTTTTCTTTGTTTTCATAATTCCTTTCTTTTAAACTTACATATAAATAAGTTTAAAAATATAAATAAATGTAATTTTATTATTACAAAAAAGAAAAAATAATTATAGTTTTTTTTTTTTTTTTTTTGAAACAAAATTTTAGAAAAAATTAAAACAAGGCTATTTTATAATTTTAAAGTATTAAAAAGTTCCCAAAAATAGGAACTTTGATCAATGTTGATTTGGCGGGGGTTAAAGGAATCGAACCCTTATCCTCAGTTTTGGAGACTGTCATAATACCACTATACTAAACCCCCAAAATTTGGTTATTTACCAAATTTAAAGTGACAGACATCGCCATCTTGCATAATATATGATTTGCCTTCTTGTCGCATTTTTCCTGTGTTTTTAGCACCAAGTTCACCACCGCAATTAATGTAGTCTTGATAAGAAATTACTTCAGCTTTAATAAATTTTTTTTCAAAATCACTATGAATGATTCCGGCACATTTTGGAGCATTTCAACCATTAACAAATACTCAAGCACGAGCTTCCATTTCGCCTGCAGTAAAATATGTTTTTAGATTTAGTAAATTAAAAGCTTGTTTGGTTAGTAAATCTAAACCACTGGTGGTGATTCCGTATGCTTGTAAAAATTCGTTTTTTTCGCTTTCATCTTCAATTTCAATTAATTCTGATTCAATTTTTACCGAAATTGGTATTACTGTTTCATAATCTTTTAATGAATCTTTTAAATTATTAAACATTGTATCGTTTGATAGGTTTAAAAGTTGTTCATTACTTAAATTAGCGACATAGATAATTGGTTTATGTGTTAAAAGATGGTAACCTTTAACATATTTTAATTCGCTTTCATCTAAAACTACTTCTCGTACAGGAATTTCTCGTTCTAAAGCTAATTTAATTTTAAGTGCTGCGTTTTGTTCAATTAGAGCTTCTTTATCACCGGATTTTGCTTTTTTGGCAACACGATTTAAAACGTTGTTTATCGTTTCTAAATCAGCTAAAATTAGTTCTGTATTAATCACATCTTTATCACGAATTGGATCTACTGAATTAGCAACATGCATTATGTTTTTATCTAAAAAACAACGAATTACATGAATGATTGCGTCAACTTCTCGAATGTTTGCTAAAAATTTATTTCCTAAACCCTCACCTTTGGATGCGCCTTGAACTAAACCGGCAATGTCTACAAAATCAAAAGTTGCTCAAATTATTTTTTTTGGATTAACTAATTTAGCGATTTCTTTTAATCTAGGATCTATTAAAGGAACTGACGAAACATTAGGTTCAATAGTTGTGAATGCATAGTTGCTTGCTTCAACTTGTTTACGTGTAATTGCACTAAATAAAGTACTTTTACCTACGTTTGGTAAACCGACAATTCCCGCTTTTAATGACATATAACTCCTTCGAATGAAATTTTACTTTAAAAATAAGAAATTTAAAAAAATAGTTCTTTTTTGGTTTATAAAATGTTCGTATTAAAAATTTTTTTATAAGCAAAGTATGAAACAAAAAATATTTAAATACATTATTTTAATAATTTTCTTCTTTACAATCATAGGAACGGTTGGATATTATACTTTTCAAAAATCCACTCAAAACATCGAAAGGAAGGAAATTACGAAATCTAAGCGTTATATTTTAAAAGGGGCATTTAAGCATCCAGGAGTGCATGAAAGTGCGAAACATCTAACGTATCGTGAATTATTTTTTATTAATAAGGTGATGCCACAAGGTGATACCTCTGCATTTAATTTGGATGATTTGGCTGTTGAAAACAAAGAAATTTATGTTCCATTTAAAGACTATAAATTAAATTGAGAAGATCTTAGAGATGATAGTCAATTAATTTTGTTTGGTATAGGTAAAGGTTATGCAAAAAAGATTTTTGATTTTAAAGAACAAAAAGGGAAACAGGTTTCATGAAACGATATTTCCAAAATTTCTGGTATTGGCCCAAAAACAATAGAAAAATTAAAAACCTTTTTGATTCTAGAATAGCATCATTTAATGCATTCTTAATCATAAGTGTTTTTTATGTATTGTTAAATGATTTCAATTGAAATTTATTAGGTTTTTGAGTTGTTTGTTTTAGTATTCAAATTTACTTTTTGCGACTATATATCATATGAATAATTTCGTTTTTGCTAATATTGCTATTATTTTATCAAATTAAGAATTTACTTTATACATTTTGATATGACAAAGAAATTAATGCAAACTTTCAAGTTATTGGAATAAAAAATAAGATAATAGAAGTAAGAAACTATTTTAATCTTAAATTTTCAGTTACTAATTTGCAAAAACAAGATTTTCATTTGTATCAATTTTTAAATATTCAAGGAATTTTAAACAAAGAAAAACATCAAATCATAATAAAACAAACTACAGAACTCACTAATTGAGATTTTAGACATTGACTTTTTAAATTTTATTCAGGATATGATGGTTATAAACAAACACTTATACCAATGACTTTTGGTTATACTTACGGTGAATCTCAATTATTATCTGATGTTAGTGAAATAGGTATTCTACATATTTTGATTATTAGTGGTTTTCATTTTAATATTATTTATGCAGTATTTGAAAGGATTTTTAAAAAACATAAATGAATTGCAACAGTTTTTATATGAATTTATTGGTTTGTGTGTAGTTGAAGTTTTTCAGTAAATCGTGCTTTTATGTTTAAAACGATCCCAAAAAAGAAAATTTTTGCAAAAAATGAAAATAGATACTTATTTATTGCTTTTATATGTTTATTAATAAATAATCAAAATTATGTTGGTATAGGACTTTTTATAACTTTTTCATTAAGTTATTTACTTTTATTTACCAAGAATTTCAAAACGTTTAAAGATAGAGTTTATATTTCATTCTTTTTATGATTTATTTCTGTGTTATTTATAAGTTTTTTAAGTAAACAAATTAACCTTTTATCAATTTTTATTGCTCCATTATTTGGTTTGATATATGAAGTAATTTTATTGTTATCTTTAATATTATTTTGATTCCCAATTATTGGATATTTATTATCGGCAAGTATCATGAATATTATTTATCTTCTTAAAAAATTTGTTATCGCTATAAATTTAGATTTTATTTTTAATAAAGAAATTATTGTTGTGATGTTGTATAAAAGTTGCTTAGGAGTTATGTATTATTTCAAATTTAGAGAAGCGAAAGTTTTAATGAATAAATAAGTTGTTATATTAAAAAAAATAATTTATTATAATAATTTTATGTATTTTTTATATAGTGAAGAAGAGTTTTTTATAGAGCGTGAATTAAATAAATTTAAACAAGATTTTCATCAAGAAAATATTTTTATATATCGTGAAAATTATGAAATTAACGAAATTTTAGAACAAATTTTGTTTGAAAATCTATTTGAGGAAAAAAAATTATTTATAATTTATAACCTTCCTTACTTTAGTACAACTAAATTAACAGAAAAAAATTTGCAAAGCATAGAGACGTTTAAAAAAATATTTTCTAAAGTTTTAAAAAATAAAGTTATTTTTGTTTTAAATCAAGCGAACTATGCAAAGAATGAATTTACTGAGTTTATTAAAAATACCTTTCAATGTTTAAACTTTGAAAAACTAAGTCGTTTACAAGTAAGGGAACAAATAAAAGAATATATAAAAAATAAAAATTGTAAAATTTCACAAAGTGACTTAATTTATCTTTTAGAAAAATTACCTGATAATTTATCTATTATCTTAAAAGAAGTTGATAAAATAACCCAATCAAGTTCAATAATTGACATAAAAGTAATTGATGATTTTGTTTTTGAATATAGGATTAATAATCCTTTTGCATTGTCAAATGCATTAGAAACTGGAGATTTAGGTAAAATATTTAGTAAATTTGTAGAAAGAATAAAAGAAGGGGAAAGTGAAATGGTTTTGCTAGTTCAAATTTTTAATATTTTTAGTATTACTGAGAATATTTATCAATACAAAAAAATGATGCTAAGTGATAACGAAATTATGTTCAAATTAAAATTACAAGATTGAAGATATCGTAAATTTTTGAATATTATTAAATTATATGGTATAGAAAAAATAAGAAATATTTTACTTAATTTAGCTATATTAGATTTGCAACTCAAAAGTGAGGGGGTAGGAGCTAATGTATTATTTGAAACATTCTTGGTCACAAACTTCTCATAATTTTGATAATTCTCATTATATTTTTTTAGACATTGATATTATCACTAAAACTAATTCAGAAAAAAATAATGAATATTTTCAAGAACTATATTTGAAATTAAAAAACACTAAGGATTCCGGTTCTAAATTTGTTTTAGTTATTCCTGATATTTATTTATATTTTTATAATCAAGATTTCTTATATTTAGATAAAATGTCTAAATTTTCTGTTGAAAATAAAAAAGAAAAAGAAAAAAAACTAAATATTTTAAGAGATTTCATAAATGAAATTAATTCATTCGTAAATATTTCAATTATTTGTGAATTAGATTTTATGAACATCTTTAACATTCCAAAAGTAATTCAAAAAAAAATAAGCCAAGAAATAGAAATAAATGATGAAACAATAGAAAAAACAGCTACAAATACTAAGTTTATAATTTTGGATGATATGGTAGCAACAAAAAAATATGATGTCAATGAAATTGCAATGGGTGGCGAATTAATTGTTGAAAACCTCAAGACAATAGTCATTGAGCTTAGAAAAATTTTTAATATTAGTGGGATATTAATAAAAAATATTGCTTCGGAATTAAAGGGAGCAAAAAAAGAAAATAGTTTAAAATCATACGAAAACACTAAATCAGCACTTAGTTTTTTCACCACTAAATATAATATTGAATTATATATTTATGAAGATAATATAGCAGATTTTAAACATTTTGAATCTAGTGGTATTTTTAGTGGATATTTTTATAAATTTATCACTACATCAAATTTTTTATTAACTATAAAAGATATTTTAAAATGTTTTAAAACCTCTTATATTCCGGTTTTTTCATTACAAGATTTTTTTATATTTGAAAAATATGGATATTTTTACTTAATAGATAAAATAAAAATGTTGATTAAACTTATTGGTTTTTCACCAATTGATTTTGGTTTTGTTTACATTCAACAAAAACAACAAATTGAACAAACGCATCCACTATATCAAATTAATTATTATGATATTTTAAATACCTTCATAATTAAACAAATTGAACAAAAAACCTATTACTTTCACTTTCCGGTAGCTCGCAGTGTTAGTATCAAGATAACATCAAAATTATTTGATTCAAATTTATTATTTGTCAAATTATATATAGATACAACAAAAAAACAAATTTTAGTTAATAATAGTGATTTTAGTTTGCAAAATATAGAACCATACAATATCAAAACTTTTTAGTTAATATTATATTTTTTAATTTTTAAAAGAACATACAAATATGTTCGTTTTATGCGACTTGCTGTATACCTTTTGCTTATACAAGCATTTATAAAAGCCTCATAATTTGGTAAATTTATATTTTTTTTAAATAAATTTTCTATCCCCTCATTAACCATATGAAATTGTGCTATTTCCTGTGCTGAGAGTTTAGAAACTATTTTTTGAAACTTTGGGTAAGTGTTTTCAATTAAATACTTTGGTTTAATTTTATTTAGTTTAAATGGTGAATATTGTTCAATGTTTAAATTGTTTTTTAACATTTGTCTTAATTTGCTCGCGCTAGCAAAACTACCGCTTATTTCTTCAGAGTGAAATCCTATTGTTCTTTTAATTACAATTGGTGTGATATTTAAATTATTATTGACAATGATTTTTACATACTCCAAGCCTAATATATCATTAGGTTGATTAATTTGATATCCACAAAGCTTACTTAATGCTAAACTTGTAGCCTTAGGAAAACTATTTCCTTTTTGTTTTAGATATTTTTTAACCAATTCATTATACAAATTTGAATTATTTTTAATAATATTTGCAATTTGTATAAAAATATTTATGTCACTAGTTTCTGAACCAAAAACTAAGTAATTAATCTTTTGTTTTGAAAGTAGTTTAATTGCTTCGGAGGCAAAAATATGTGCTGCTTGAGCAGAAATTTTTGTTTTTAACTTAATTACCTTATTTACACCATATTTTTTAGCCATTAATTTTCTTTTTCAGAAAGGTATGCAAATAATTTCGCCGCGTTGTGAATATTTTTCAGACATTGCTATAATAATTTTGCTATCAGGAAAATTTTCTTTAATTCAATTTAATTGATAAATATGACCATTATGCATAGGATTATATTCTACAACAATGCCTATTTTTATATTTTTGCTTACAGATTTCATAATTCATATTATAATTATTTTTACCTAATTATGGTTATTTTAAATTTCATATTAAATTTATTTATAAAATAAATAATTTTTAATATAATTGAAAAGCTATTGAAATCATCAACGATTTCTTAAAAAAAGACCACAAAAGGAGGAACCGTGGCTATTGTACCAAAACGTAAAACATCTAAACAACGTAAACACAAAAGACAAACACATAGTGCTTTAGATTTACCAAATTTAGTAAAATGCACCAATTGTTCTGAGTTAATTGAACAGCACGTGGCATGCAGATATTGTGGTTTTTACAAAGGCGAAAAAGTTAAACACTTTGTTGCATTGAACGATAGAATTCAAAAATAATTATTTGATATGAAAACAACTGATATACAGTTGTTATTTTTTATAAATTTTATTATTTTAGTATAATAAATATGTGGACAGAGGTACTTGTAGTACGTTACTACAGGTTGAGAAATACTCTTATTAGCCGATCTAGGTAATGCTAGCGTGGCGAGTCTTTCTTGTATATTTTTTTCTGTCCTATATTATATGTAGGAGAAAAAATGAAATTTAAAAAACTATTAACAACTTCAATTATATCAGTAACGGCATTATCGTTTGCTATTACTGTTTCGTGCGCTCAACAAAATAGAAATCGTAATATTATTAAACTTAATTTAACGTCACCTTATGATTTATCACCTAATGAAATTAGCAATTTGAAGGTTGATTTTGAAAACAAACTCAATACTCAATTAGTTACACAAGGTTCAAAACTTAAAGTTAAAATTAATTTTAAAAGTACTGATGATTATGTTATCAATGCAGATGAGATTAAAAAAGATGTCGCCGATGTCGCCTTTGTATCTGCAGGCAGTTTATTGACTAAAAAAACTGATATTTTAAACGCTGGTTTAAAAATTAAATTACAAACTTTGACCAAACAATTTAATGGTGATATTGAATATGATTTTAATTCTCAACAATCAAAAGGCGGATATTCTGATGGTAGTGAAAATGACGATTTAAGGAAAATTGCAAAAGCAGAAAATGATTTGTTTCACCGTATTCCACGCGATAAGTGAGATGATACAACGGCTGGAAATAAATGAAATGGTTCAATTTATGAAGCGTTTTATAATGAGTCTTTAGTGCCATATCAACGCGGTGCGATAATTTTAGTAGGAACTGATCAACAAATTACTGAAATTAAAGATGCCTGAGATAAAAAAGATTTAAAGAAATTTATAAAATTCGGAATAGTGTTTGGAGATACTGACTCTGGGTCTAAGTATATTCTTCCTGAAGCTCTACTTAAAAAACATTTTGGTTCAGAATTCACTTCATTAGCCAAATTGGCAACATCAAATAATTATAAAAATAGCTTTGTTAAAGGTAAATTAAAACAAATGAATGAACCTAATTTTTCAAATAAACACATATTCTTTGATAATGAAGGTTCATATGCTTACACTAAATTTAAAGCAAATAAAGATGCATTTGAAGTGAAAAGAAAAAATGAAAAAATAGAAATTTTTTCAGTAACGGATGTCTTACCTTATAATGTTGGTTTATTTAATTCAAATTTAAGCGATGAATCAATTAAACAACTTTCAAATGCACTAATTGCACTTTCAACAAAGAAAAACGACCCTTGAGGACCAAAAGTTGGTTTTAATTCATATAGAATTATACAGAATGCAGAAACAGAATTCTGAAGGGTCATTAAAAATACTATCGGTAAATAATGTTATTCTTTGAAGATGTTTTTAATCATATTAATTTATGAACTATTTATAGTTTCTTAATAAAAAAGCAAAAAATACAAGTTTTTGCTTTTTGTCTATACTTCGTATTATGAAATTTTAAAAATATCTTATGTTTGCTAAATAATAAAATTTTTAAACTATATAAATTAAAACATGACAAAAGTGTTTGTTATGAATAAAACACGATTTTTTAATAAAATTTTTCAACGCAATTTTATTAAATGATGTTTAATTATAGTATCTTTAAGTTTTTTATGTTATTTCTTATATAGTTTAAATTTCTCAGTTTCCTTAGTAGGCTTAAAGCAATTTTATCAACATTTAAAAAATCTTTTTTCTTTTGTAAACATCGATCCACAATTTAAAGGCGAATCATTGTGAATAAAAAATTTAGAATTAATGTGAATCACTATTAAATTAGTTTTTAGCGGAAGTTTTGTTGGATTGATTTTAGCATTTTTTAGCGCATATTTCACTGCTTTAAATTTATGAAAACATAATTGGTGAACCTGAATTTTAAGAGTTATTATTTTAGTGCTTCGTTCACTCCCAATAATTTTGATTATTACTATTTTCAAAGCCACATATAGAGGTGAAATGATAGCCTTTATGATTTTTTGATATAGTACTTGATTATGATTGCAACGATATTTTTGTGATATTTTTGAATCTAGTGATACAAATAAATTTTATCGTGATATAAATAATGGGATGTTTCATTTTAAAAGTTTTTATATCAATATTTTTTTAAATCACAAAAATAAATTTTTAATGAATTCTTTATTAGCGATAGAATCAAATATACGTTGAAATTCAATTTTAGGATCGGTTGGTGTATTTGGAATTGGCTTTTTATTTAATTTATATAAAAATCAATTTCAATATTTAGGAATTAGTGTTTTATATATTGTTTTCTTTGTTTTTATTTTTGAACTTATTTTAGTTTTTTATAATAAATATTTATTTATTGCACCAAAAATTAAACATAGTAATAAAAATACACCAAAAAGTTGAAAATATAATTATAAAAAAATCATAAATTGAGTAATTTTCAGCATCTATTTTAGTATTGTTATCATAAGTTTTTTAGAATTATCACAAATAAAAACTGATTTTTATAGTTTCATATCACATCTTAAAGTACTTTTCTATTTCGATTTTAGTGAGATTATAGCAAAACCTGATATTTACCTAATTTATTGAGAAATTTTTAAACAGACATATATAGCAATTTATTTAGGTTTTGTATTTGCATTTTGGTTTGCAATTTTAATGAGTGAGAAATTAATTCAATCTCAAATAAGTATAATCTTTAAAAGTTTCATTATCCTGTTAAAATCCATTCCGGTAATTGTTTTTTATGTTTTATTTAATTCATTTTTAAATCCTGCGACTTCATTGGTTTTATCGGTAATAATTCTTACTTTTAGGTCTATGAGCAAGCAGTTTTCGGAAACAATTAATAAAATAGATCAAAGCAAAATTGATTATTGAAAATCTCTGGGATATACAAAATTTTTTATCTATAAAAATTTTCTTTTTCCAATGTATAGAAAGGCCATTCTTTCCCTAGTTTTATTTGAAAGTGAAGGAACATATCGAAACTTTATAACTTACGGAATTTTCAGCAGTTATTCACTTTATACGTTTGTAGATAGATATTCAAATCGAGATAATTCTGAGGAAAAAATATTACCATTATTTGTTCCTGCTTTTATTTTTTATTTTTTATTAGAACTTATTTTTTTAATTTATAAAACACAAATTTGACAGAAAATTTACTTAAAAATTATTAAATTTAAATCATAAATTAACTAAAAAGTACGCTAAAAAAGTGTGTATTTCAGTTTTAAAAATTTTTATTTTTTATTATGTTAAATAAAATAATATAGTAAAATTTATATACATTTTTTAAAAAATTAAATTTTATTTTAAAAATTACTTAATTGCAGCATAGAAAGGTCAAAAATGGAAAATAAAAAATATAAAGTGAAAAAATTTGGGCCTAAAACATTAAGAAGAGATTATTCAGTGACCAAACAATCTCTTGAACTTTTGGATATTTTAAAGACCAGCAAAGATAGTTTTCATGATTTTATGAAAACCGGAATTCAAAATGCTTTGATGGAAACTTATCCAATTACTACCGGACAAATTAAACTTGAATACCTTAAATCAACTTTTGAAGTTGAGCTACCATACAAAAAAATCACTAGTGAAGGTGATGAAATCAATAAGTGTAAGGCGAAAGGGATGAACTTCAGTTCAAAAATTTATGCAACTTTAAAGGTTGAAAATGTAAAAACTGGGGTTATAAAAGAAGAAAAAGTTTTATTAGGTGAAATTCCATACATGACTTCAGGTGGAAGTTTTATAATAAATGGTTCTGAAAAAGTAATTGTTAGTCAGTTAATTAGATCGCCGGGTGCATACTTTGGGGTTGGTGTGCGTAATAAGCAATCAGATGACTTGTTTAACAAACTCGAAATTCTACCAAGAGTTGGTTCATGATTTGAGGTTTCACATAAAGTTACTTCATCAAATTTAGATATAGTAAAAGTAAAAGTTGATAAAAACAAAAACATTGCTTTGGGAACCTTGATGGGTTCTTTTGGTTTTTCAATAAAAACAATGTTGAAGTTATTTGGCAAGTCTGAATTGTTAGAGGAAACCATAAAGAAAGATAAAATTTTAAATAATATTGATCTTACTCAAGAGGAAATTATTGATCTTTGTCAAGAAGAAATTTTTAAAACAATTAGAAAAGGTGATCGCGAGACTACTGAGGCCAAAAAATCACTGTTGCCAAGTATGCTCTTTGATAAGAAAAGATACAACTTGTCAGCAACCGGGCGTTATATGCTAAATAAAAAGTTATCTTTAATTGATCGTATTACTGATACTTATTTAGCTGAAGATATCAAAAATAAATCTGGTGATGTTTTAATGCGTAAAGGAAACTATATTGATTATAAAACCGCTTTAAAAATTCAAGATTGATTTGATAAAGGAATTTGTAAATCTGAAAAACTTGAGGATATTAAGGCCGAACACGTTTATCATAAGGTGTACCGTCCAATTAATAAAGATGATACAAAATTTCCAACCGAAACTAGTTATGTGAATAACAACACTGAATTAGCTAAGAGAATTCGTGTGATTAAGGTTAAAGTATTTCCATCCAAGAAATTAATGGAGGCCGGAAATGATCCAATTATTGTTATTGGAAATGATCCAAAATCTGTTGAAACTCATTTATTAATTTCTGATATTGTTGCTGCAATTAGTTATTATTTCAACTTAACTCAAGGCGTAGGACAAGAAGACGATCCGGATTCATTGATTAATAAACGGATTGTTTCTGTAGGTGAATTATTAGAATCACAGTTAATGATTGCACTAGCAAAACTTGAAAAAACTACCCGCGAGCGCATTGGTTCAAAGGAAGCTGACAAAGTAACTGCTAAAAATGTAACTAATAATAAATTGATTACCAATCAAATGAAAACTTTTTTTAATTCTTCAAAATTATCTCAATTTATGGATCAAATTAATCCGCTAGCCGAAGTTTCTAATAAACGTCGTGTGACATCTTTAGGACCTGGTGGTTTAAGTCGTGATACAGCTCAATTTGAAGTTCGGGACGTGCATTCAACTCACTATGGAAGAATTTGTCCAATCGAAACACCAGAAGGATTAAATATAGGATTGATATTAAACTTTGCAACCTTTGCGCAGGTTGATGAATTTGGATTTTTAAAAACTCCATATTATAAAGTTAAAAATGGCATAGTTGATTATAACACTGTTGATTATTTAACTGCTGCAGAAGAAAAAGGTCTTTCATTTGCACAATCATCAGTACAAGTTGATGAAAACAACAGAATTATTACTCCTTCATTAACCATTAGAAGTGATTATACTTATCGTTTAGGTAAACCTGAAGAAGTAGATTATTTAGAGGTTTCATCTAAACAAATGGTTTCGGTAGCTGCTGCCGGAATTCCGTTCTTAGAAAACGACGATGCTAACCGTGCATTGATGGGATCGAACATGCAACGTCAGGCCGTTCCCTTAATTCAAGCAGAAGCTCCTTTAATTGCAACCGGAATTGAAGCAGATATTGCAAAATACTCTTCATATAATTTAATTGCTAAAAATGCAGGTATTGTAACAGCTGTTGATGGTTCAAAAATTACTATCAAAAGAGAAAATGGTGTTAGTGATAAATATTCACTTCGTAATTTTGAACGTAGTAACCAAGGAACTTTAGTTCAACAAAAACCGATTGTGGTTAAAGGACAAGAAGTTAAACAAGGCGATTTATTGACCGATGGTTCATCATTTAAGGATGGAGAACTAGCGCTTGGTAAAAACGTTTTAGTTGGATTTACTACATGAAATGGTTATAACTTTGAGGATGCCGTTATCATTAATGAACGTTTAGTAAAAGATGATGTTTATACATCAATTCATATTGAAGAACAAATTATTCAATTCAGAAGTTCACGTTCAGGTAATGATGTTTTAACTGTAGATATCCCACAAATTTCTAAATATTCAATTCGTCATTTAGATGAACATGGAATCGTTAAAGTTGGTTCTGAAGTGCTTCCGGGAGATGTTTTAGTAGGTCGTACTTCACCTAAAGGAGAAGAAAACCCGGCCCAAGAAGAAAAACTGTTGCAAGCTATTTTAGGTTCTCGTTCAAATGGAACTAAAGATACCTCTTTAAAAGTTAAAAATGGACACGGTGGAACCGTCATTCACGTTGAAGTGCTTTCAAAGGATAATAATGACCTTTTGGAAGAAGGTGTTGAAAAAATTGTTAAAGTTTCTATCGCACAAAAACGTAAAATCAAAGTTGGTGATAAAATGGCTGGGCGACACGGTAATAAAGGTGTTATTTCTATCGTGCTACCTGAAGAAGATATGCCATACTTAGAAGATGGAACTCCGCTTGATATTATGTTAAACCCACAAGGTGTACCTTCACGGATGAATATTGGTCAAATTCTAGAATTACACCTTGGAATGGCTGCATTAAAACTAAATGAAAAGTTTGTAAGTCCAAGTTTTGATGGAGTTAAAAAACAAGATATTGAAGCAGCTTTAGAGGAAGCAGGATTAGATCGTAGTGAAAAACAAGTAGTAATTGATCCAATTACAGGAAACAAATTTGACAAGCCGATCTCGGTTGGTGTGATGTATATAATGAAACTAAATCATATGGTTGATGATAAAATGCATGCTCGTTCAGTTGGTCCATATTCATTAATTACCCAACAACCGCTAGGAGGAAAATCTCAAAATGGTGGGCAAAGATTCGGGGAAATGGAAACATGAGCTTTAGAATCATACGGAGCAACTAACGTATTACAGGAAATTTTAACTTATAAATCTGATGATATTTTAGGTCGCAATGCGCTATATAGTGCTTTAGTTTCTGGAAAAGAATTACCAACACCTGGAACCCCAGAATCATTCAATGTTTTAAGTCATGAACTTAAAGGATTGGGATTGAAATTAGAACTTTCAAATAAAGAAACTGATAGTGAGCAACCTACTGAGTTTGACTATCAATTTGACACAGGAGGCGATGATGAATAAAAACTTTAATAAAAAAGCTCAAATTAATAATATTACCCTCTCATTAGCCACCCGTGGTGATGTAGAATCGTGATCTTTTGGTGAAGTAACTAAACCAGAAACTATTAATTATAAGACTTATAAACCTGAAAAAGATGGTTTGTTTGATGAATTAATTTTTGGACCAGTAACTGATTATAAATGTCCTATTTGTGGAACTAAATACAAAAAAACCGATGAAGGTGGAACATGTACTAAAACCCCACAATGTGATAAATATCGTCCAGTAATTTTACCTAAAATTTCACGCAGAAACAGGATGGGACACATTAAATTGGAAAATCCTGTTGTGCATTTTTGATTTTATAAAATTGATCACTCAATTATTTCTAAACTTTTAGGACTACGTGTACATGATTCTAATAAAGTAGTTACCAAAGCCGATCTAGAAAAACTCATTTATTATAAATCACACATTGTTTTAGAAAGTGGAAACTTAAAATCGCTTAAAAAAAATACCATTATTAACATCAATGAAGCTCCGGAAATATATTTAAAAGCTCTTAAAGAAATGTTAACTCTTGAATACGATGATCCAAATGCAATCGAAGATATTCAAGCAACTTTAAATGACCTCTTAACATACGCACAATCTGAAGACGGAAAATCATTCGGAATTGACTTTTATTCATACAATGAAGTAATTGAAGAATATACAACCGCTAAAATCGGAACCGGTTCTAAAGCGATTGAATATTTATTAGAACACATTGATTTAGAAGCAGAACGTAAAGCAGTACAAAAAGAAATTGATGCCATCAATTTAGAAATTACTGAAAATAATTTAACCAATTCATCATCAAAAGCACAAGATCGTATTAAATTATACAAACGTTTGACTATTATTAGTTCATTCATACGTAGTGGTCAAAAACCGATTGATATGCTGATTTATAACCTACCGGTTATTCCGGCTGACTTAAGACCGTTAGTTCAATTAGATGGTGGAAGACATTCAACTAGTGATATTAATGAATTATATCGTAGGATTATTATTAGAAATAACCGTTTACTAAAATGAAAAGATTCTGATGCTCCGATGTTGATTAAACAAAATGAATATCGGATGATTCAAGAAGCAGTCGATGCTTTAATTGATAATGGACGTAAAAAACCTACCCCAGTTTCTTCGAAAGATGGACAACCATTAAAGTCAATTTCTGATGCATTAACTGGTAAAAAAGGACGTTTTCGTCAAAACTTATTAGGAAAACGTGTTGATTACTCAGGGCGTAGTGTTATCGTTGGTGGACCTAAACTTAAAATGTATGAGGTTGGTATCCCGCGTGATATGGCTGCAAAACTTTTCGAACCCTGAATTGTACGTGAGTTGATTGCTAATGAAGAAAGTGTAACTAGTGTTAAAACTGCAAAAAAATTAATTGAAGCCTTAGATTCTAAAATTTGACCTTATGTAGAACGTGCGATTAAAGGTAGACCAGTTTTATTAAATCGTGCCCCTACCTTGCACCGTCTTTCAATTCAAGCTTTTTATCCAGTTTTAATTCGTGGAAAAGCAATTAAATTACATCCATTAGTAACCACTGCATTTAATGCCGATTTTGATGGGGACCAAATGGCAGTTCATGTTCCTATTTCAGAACAATCAGTTCGTGAAGCTAAAGAATTAATGTTAGCCTCAAAAAACATCTTAGGACCTAAAGATGGAGAACCTATTATCAACCCGTCGCAAGATATGATTCTAGGATTGTTTTACCTAACTATCGAGAAAGCGGGTGCTAAAGGCGAGGGAAATTACTATGCATCCATTGATGAAATGATGTTTGCATACGAAAGAGGTTACATAACCTTACATACTCGTGTTGTGTTGCCGATTGCGGCTTTAAATAAACCTTTTTTAAGTAGACAAACTAACCGACCTTATTTGGTGTCTAGTGTTGGTAAATTTATCTTAAACCAAGCATTTCCGGTTGAATTTGAATTTGTATTTGGTAAATATATTGAAAAAACATATCATCAAGATTCTCAAGGAAATGAAGTAATTAAAGAAAGAGAAGTAATTCATACTTCAGAAAACGCTTTAGATCGCTATAGTCTAAATTATGGTGAAAACTTTAGAGATGTGATTGCACATTTAGAAACAAATAATGCGTTAGCTAAAAAAGATATTGCTAAAATTATCCGTAAAATTTACGAAAAATATGTACATTTAGTAAATAAAGAAGATTTAGCTAATATAATTGATGCGACTACTCCACAAAATTACACATTACGTTTAAAAGAATGTGAAAACTTAAAAGATTATAATAATAATAGCATTCCTTATGAACATGCTGAATTAATTAATAATTTTATTATTGCTGAATTTGATAAAATTAACTACAAAAACCATGGTCACGATGAAATACAAAAACCATGAACCATTGATGAATATACCGAAGCTTTAGAAAGTGTTTGATTTAGTTATACAAACTATGTTGCAAGTGTTTTGGATAAAATTAAAGATTTAGGATTCCACTATTCAACTATATCGGGAACTACTATTTCAATGAATGATGTTAAAACCTTAGAATCTACAAAACAAAAAATCGCAGATGGTGAAAGACATACTGCTAGATTAACTGAATATTTCCAATATGGATATTTAACTGATGACGAACGTTATAATTTAACTATTCAACATTGAACCAAAGTTAAAGAAGATATCGAAAAAGAGCTTAAAAAAGTTACCCAATCAGATATAGACAACCCATTATTTATGATGATGCTTTCGGGAGCACGTGGTAATGCATCTAACTTTACTCAATTAGCCGGAATGCGTGGATTGATGAGTAATAATACTAAAGTTTTAAAAGCCGATGCTGAAAACGATCGTGTGGTTCGTTCAACCATTGAAATTCCTGTTAAATCATCATTCTTAGACGGGCTTAGTGCGTATGAATTTTATTCATCAACCCACGGGGCTCGTAAGGGACTAACCGACACTGCCTTAAACACTGCTAAATCTGGATATTTAACTCGTAGGTTAGTTGATGTCGGGCAAGGAATTGTAGTTCGTGAAGAAGATTGTGGGTCTGATTTTGGTTTCAAAGTTAAAGCGATTAAAGATACTAAAACTGATACTGTAATTGAATCACTATGAGATAGAATCGAAGGAAGATATACTAATACTGCAATATATGATCAAAATGGTGAGATTTTGGTAGCATCAAATACCTTAATTACTCCTGAAATTGCTGATTTTATTACTAAAGAATTAAAATTAGAAGTAGTAGATATTCGTTCAATTTTATCTTGTCATACTCGTAATGGTGTATGTAAGCATTGTTATGGAAAAGATTTGGCAACCAACCGCGTTGTAAGTATTGGTGAAGCGGTAGGAGTTGTTGCGGCTCAATCAATAGGTGAGCCCGGAACACAACTTACAATGCGTACCTTCCATACCGGTGGAGTTGCTGGAGTTGAAGATATTACTGGTGGATTCGGTAGATTGATTGAGTTAATTGATGCTTATGATTCTCCATGGGGAAAACCGGCGGTGATTTCGGCAGTGCGTGGAACTGTAACCAAAATTAAACAAGCAAAAAACAAAGAAACTGGACAAAAAACTGATATTTACGAAGTTACTATACGTACCGATTTACCAATAAATGATGAAGGAATTCACGAAGTTACATATAGCGGAAAACTATCTCAAAAATTACGTGTAAAAGTCAATGATAAAGTATATCCAGGACAAAAGATTTTTGAAGGACCAATTATTTTAAAAAAACTTTTAGAATATGCTGGACCAAGGGCGGTACAAAACTACTTATTAAAAGAAATCCAACGACTATACCGTTTACAAGGAATTACCATCGCTGATAAATACATCGAAATTATCATTCGTCAATTATTATCGAAAATTATGATTACCGATCCGGGAGAATCTAAGTTCTTTAATGGTTCTTTAATTGATACTTTTGTATATCAAAAAGAAAACGGAAAATTATTAGCAGCAGGTAAAAAACCCGCGTATGGAGAAGTTAAAATTCGTGGAGCTAAACAAGTACCTTTACTTTCTGATTCATGATTATCAGCAGCATCTTATCAAGAAACTGCTAAGATTTTAGTCAATTCGGCCGTGGGAAATCGTGTCGATAAACTTGAGGGTCTTAAAGAAAACATTATTTTAGGACACAAAATCCCGGCCGGAACTAATTCTAATTTTGAACTAAAAGGTAAATATGATATTCGCGATCCAAAATCATACTTTAAAAATAAATACAATCCTAATTCACCACTTGATGATTTATCAAACGAAGTTATGGATGATTTAGATTTTAGTGATTTAGTAGATAATCAATTTGAACTTGGATATTATAACAACGATTATGATTCAAATTATGATGATAACTTCGAAAATGACGATAGTTACGAATAAGCAAATGCTGTCTTTTAAGACAGTATTTTTTTAATTTGTAACTGAAACAATCTTATTGATAATGAAGTTTAGCAAAATAAAAAATGATAATATAATATACATATGAATTTAACCATTTTGTTTGATATGCAGAAAAAATTAGACGCACAAATTGATATCAAACGCAAAAAAACACAACCTAAATTAACAAACAAAGATATTTTGATTCAAAAAACCTTAGCTTTAATCATTGAAGCGGGCGAATACGTTAATGAAGTGCAAAGTTTTAAATATTGAAAAAATCAAAAAAACATTGATGAACAAAAAATCACCGAAGAATTTGCAGATTTATTACACTTTTTAATCAATTTAGCTTATGCATATGAAGTAAATCCTATTATAGAACCTAAAATTCTAAATAAGGATATTAATATTCAATTTCAAGAACTTTTTTATCAAATTGCACAAATTATTTCAGTTTTAAAAACTAATGATTTTCAAACTATTCAAAATCAAATTTTAAAAGTTTTTGAAATTGCAATCGGGAGTTTTGTGATGTTGGGTTTTTCTTATGCACAATTATTTCAAGCATACTTTTATAAGAATCAAAAAAACTTTAAACGGATTTATAGCAACTATTAGTCAAAATGGAAATTTTCATAGTTAATACAACCGATTTTGATACAATATAAAAATTAAAGGAGTAATAATGCAAGAAAAAAAAATCTTAGTAATTAATGCTGGAAGTAGTTCAATTAAATTAAGTTTGTTTAAAAAAGACAATCTTGAACTCATCGCTAGCGGTTTGGCTGAAAGAATTACCTTACCGAAAGGAAATATTACTATTAAATGTTTAGGTGAAAAAAAGGAACTAGATGTAGCAATGCCAAACCATGAGGTTGCTGTTACGGAAATTTATGCTTTAATGCAAGCGATGAAAATAGTTAAAGATAAAAATGAAATAGAAAACATTGGTTTTAGAGTGGTGCAAGGTGGAGATTATTTTGCAACTACAACCAAAATTACTGATAAAGAAATTGCTTTGATTAAAGAATGTGCTATTTATGCACCTTTACACAATCCGGGCGCAGTGCAAGCAATGCAAGGATTCAAAAAAGTGTTTCCAAATGCAAAACTAAGCGCTGATTTTGATACTGCATTCCATAGAAGTATGCCGAAAGTAAATTATACTTATGCAATTCCACATCAATTAGCAAGCGAATTTAATATTAAAAAATATGGAATGCACGGAATTTCACACCAATATATCACCGAAACCTTACAAAAAATTTTAGGTAAAGATAAAGTTAGTTTTATAAACTTACACTTAGGAAATGGTGCTAGTTTATGTGCTATTAAAGATTCGCAATCTTTAGATACATCAATGGGTCTGACTCCATTAGCTGGAATTATGATGGGAACCAGAAGTGGTGATATTGATCCTTCAATTCATCAATTTGTTTGCAAACAAACTAAAATGTCAATTGATGAATTTACCGATGTTTTAAATAAAAAAAGTGGTTTATTAGGTGTTTCGGGTGTTTCAAGTGATATGCGTGATGTGCGTGAAGCAGCATTTAAACAAAATAATAATCAAGCTCAATTTGCCTTAGATTTATATGCACAAAAAATTGCTGATTATATTGCTATGTACGCAAATAAAATTGGTTGTCATTTAGATGCCTTGGTTTTTACGGCTGGCGTTGGTGAAAATGCCGCTGGAGTTCGCGAAGATATTGTTAAAAAACTTTCATTTAAAAATATTAAATTAGATCAAGTTAAAAATGAAGGACCAATCGGTGAATATCAATTAATTTCTACACCTGATTCTGAGGTTAAAGTTTATGTAATTCGCACTAACGAAGAATTAGTTATTGCAAGAAATGCTAAAGCAATCTACCAAGATTAAAAAAGCTTTATATGCTGGATCGTTTAATCCGGTGCATGAGGGGCATTTAGATATCATTCATAAAGCTAGTTCGTTATTTGATCTACTTTATGTTGTCATTAGTCAAAATCCTGAAAAAAATAATAATGATTTTAAACGCAATTACAATGATTTAATACAACACACCCAACAATATGAGAATGTTATTATTATGATCAATTCTGATAAGCTAACTGCAAAAATTGCAGCAGAATTGGAAGTAAAATATTTGGTGCGTTCTGCACGTAATCAAATGGATTATGCTTTTGAAATTGATTTAGCTTCAGGAAATAAAATTTTAAATAAAGACCTAGAAACCATTTTAATCATACCTGATCATGCTTATTTAAAAGTTTCTTCTGCACTACGCCGAGCTATGAAAGACAAAAATGTTTAAATTTATAAAATCATCAACACAAAAAAGTGATTGGTATCAACATAACAATTATGAAATAGCATTCTGAGGACGTTCAAACGTTGGCAAAAGTAGTTTGATTAATGCTTTAGTAGGAAATAAAAAAATGGCGCGTGTTTCTAAAACACCAGGAAGAACACAACTTTTAAATTTCTTTGAAAATGAAAATAAAGCTGTATTTGTAGACCTTCCAGGTTATGGTTATGCTAGATTATCAAAAACTAAAATTCAAACCATGATGCATATGGTTGAAGAATATTTAATTAACCGTGAAAATTTAAAAGCAGTTTATCTGTTAATAGATAGTCGCCACGGAATAAGTGCAAATGATAAAAATGTGATAGAATTTTTATGTAAAATTAATTTAATGTTTATACCGGTTTATACTAAAGCTGATAAATTAAATCAAAAAGAAAAAAATCAATTACTTAAACGTATTAAAGCAGAACGTCAGCAATTTCAATTTGATAATTATTATATTGTTTCCGCTGAAACACACTTTGGTGTTAATGAACTTGCAGAAAGTGTTTCAAACATTTTGGAGGTCTAGTGAAAAAGTCACTTAAAATTTTTCTAACAACTAGTTTAACTTCTGTCGCGGTTATTGCATTAACTGCCGGAATAACTGTTGCTACCAAATCACACCCAACCGAAAAGCTACCCGAATTGGCGGTCTTAGCAAATAATCAAAATTTAAAATATAAAAATTATCAATCTTTAATGTTTGAATTACAACCAGGTAGAGTGGATCCAAAACAATCTTTTGCTAGTGCTTATGTTGAAGATCCAATTTTTAAAACTAATTCTGAAATAACAGCGAATAATAAATACTGAGAAAATTTATTACTTCCTAAAAAAATACTTACAAAATCAGAACAACAAAATCAAGACTTTTATATAACCACTTCGCAAGCAGTTCCACTCAATGTTTTTAAAGATGCATATAATATTCAGTTTAAATCATTTGCAAATGACCTTGAAGGGGTTTTATATTTAAGGGTATCATTTGTTGCTAAAGATCTAAATAAAAATCTTACTCCAAATGTGACAACAATTTATAAATTAAGCGGGTTTAAAAAAATAACCTTATCTGACGTTACAAATACCATTTTCTTAAAAAATGATGCAACACAACTACGAAACGAACAAATTGATCAATATCAAACTTTTACCGCTTTAAAAGAAGCTTATCAAAAACTTCAAAATGATTCTCAAAAACGTGCAGAATTCATTGAAAATACTTTGGTTTTGGCGGGTACATCAGATACAGCAAGAATTGATTATCGAAAAACCGAAGTTTCTTTTGAAGATCCTAACGTAATTAAAATCAACTTTTATTTAGCCCCTTTAATTAAATCTGCAACACTTACAGATTTAAATAGTATTCAATTTCATAACACTGAAGGGTTTTATACTCAAATAGAAAAAACATTTCATATAGAAAAGTTTAAATAAAGTATCTTTTTGGATGCTTTATTTTCTTTTGTTTGAATTTGTAAGTAAATTCATCAAAATAAAGTATAATAATTTAACAAAATTAAGGAGAAGCGATGATAATTGCATTAACAATAATTTTGATCTTCATAAGCTTACTTTTAATCTTTATCTCATTTTTAATGTCACCGGATTCAAATGGTTTTTCAGGGGCATTGGTTGGTTCGGGGGATTTAGATTTATTTAAAGTTTCTAAAGAACGTGGATTTAAAAAATTCCTAAAATGATCTATGATCATTTTAGGAAGTTTATTATTTATTTTAACAATTTTATTAAGGGTGTTTGTCTTATAATTATGAATAAAGAACAAGTAATTAAATATATACAATGTGCAAAATCACGCAGTTTTTTAGACATTGCTAGAAAATTTCGTGTTTTACCAAAAAATAACAAAGAACTAACCAGTTTGTTGTCATCACTACAACGTGAATACAAGCTATTTAAAAATAACAAAGATGAATACTACGCACCAATTTTAATTGATACAATTGAAGGAATCTTACACGTCAATTCTAAGGGCCAATTCGGATTTGTAGATTATAACATTGATGTCGAAAATAATATTAAAGATAGTGTTTTTATTAAAAACTTTAATTTTAACGGAGCAATTAATAATGACAAAGTTAAAGTTTATGTTTATATAAACCCTAGGGGTGAAACTAACGAGCAAAAAAGTGGTGTTGTTGCAGAAATTTTACAACGTGGCAATGATGAGGTAGTTGGATTTATTAAACATAAAAACAATGCAACTTATTTTGTACCCGTAGAAAATAAAATGAAAAATGTTTCATGATCCATTGTTTCTAAAGGTGTACCAACAAAACTAAATGATTTAGTTATTGCAAAAATCTTAAAATATGAAGCTAAAACTGTCTTAATTCAAATCAAACGCGTGATTACTAATGAAGCTGACCCGATGGTATATGTTAAATCATATTTAGAACAAATTAAAGCACCATCTGAATTTCCAGAGAAAATGCTATCAGAAGTGGCTGCGATTCCACAAACCATTGATAATGAAGATATCTCAAATCGTGTTGATTTAACCGATAAAATGATTGTTACAATTGATGGTGATGATACTAAAGATTTTGATGATTCTATTTATGTTGAAAAATTACCAAACGGAAATTATTTTTTAGGTGTTTATATCGCTGATGTTTCATATTATGTTAAAGATGGAAGCGAATTAGATAAAGAAGCACTATCGCGTGGAACTAGTATTTATTTAGTAGATCGTGTTATTCCGATGCTACCAATTGAATTATCTAACGGAATATGTTCGTTAAATCCAAACGTGAAGCGGTTTGTCATGGCATGTGAAATGGAAATTGATTCCAACGGAAATAATGTTTCAACCAAAGTTTTTCAGGGAATTATTGAAAGTAAATTTCGTTTAACCTACAAGCAAGTTGATGCTTTTTATCAAACTAATTTAATTAATGAAGATGCAGACCCAAAACAGGTTGCAGAACTCAAACGAATGTTAACCGATGCCAAAGAATTAAGTTTGATTTTACATCAATATAAAATCAAACAAGGTTTTGTGGATTTTGAATTAAATGAACCAAAAATTAAATTAAATAATGATGGAACTGTTAAAGAGATTGTAATTAATGAACGCGGATTTTCAGAAGTATTAATTGAAGATTTTATGGTGCGTGCAAATGAAACAGTTGCAAAATTTTTATTTGACAAAAAACTACCAGTTTTATATCGTATCCATGAAGCGCCGGATGAAGAAAAACTTAATCATTTAAAAAATGCATTAACTGCTTTAAATATTCCAAATAAATCACTAATTGCAAATCAACAAATTTCACCACTTGCATTTGCAAAATTTGTTGAAGATATCAAACAAGCACGTAATGATGATTTTGTTAAACTTATGTTTTTACGAACAATGCAAAAAGCAATTTATTCACCACATAATATTGGTCATTTTGGTTTAGCCTCTGAATTTTATTGTCATTTTACTAGTCCAATTCGTAGATATCCAGATTTAATAATTCATCGTACCATTCGTAATTTTATTTTAGAAAATAACAATAAATCTTTATCAAACTTTAAACAACAAGTAGAAGTATATGGTGATTTAAACACTCGCGCCGAACAAAAAGCTGTGCAAATTGAGCGTAGTGTTAATGATTTAAAATTTGCTGAGTATTTAAAATTTAAAGTTGGACAAACATTTAGAGCTCAAATTGTTACGATTTTAAATTTTGGTTTTTTTGTAGAGTTCGAATTCATGGCTAGTGGGTTAGTACATAAAAGTACTTTAATTGACGCTACTTATGAACCAAATCAAAATTTAACTAAACTAGTTTCCAATAAGCGCACTTTTACAGTTGGTGATTATGTAGATGTTGTGGTTTTAGGTGTGGATTTAGTTGAAGGAAAAGTAGATTGTTGCATCGCAGATTTATACCAAGCATTCTTAAATAAAAAGTTTCGAGATGAAAGATTTAAAAAACAAATTACATCCCGCAAACCCAAATTGAGTTAAAAATTCTCTAGGCTTTGATTCAAATTTATGAATCTACCAAGATAAATCAATGTTTAATTATTCGGTTGATACCATTTTATTAGGAAACTTTATCTCACTAAATAAAAAAACCAAACGCGCTTTAGAAATTGGTACTAATAATGCTGCATTAGCGATTTTTATTGCTAAGCGTAGTGAAAATTTATCTATTGATGCAATAGAAATTCAATCAAAAGCAATTGAATTAGCTCAAATCAATATTGGGATAAATAATTTAAATAAGCAAATTAATTTAATTCATTCTGATTTTAAAGATTATTGAAAAAATATGATTTTAAAACCACATCAAAAATATCAAGTTATTTTTTGTAATCCGCCTTTTTATAAAAATGATGCATCCAAAATTAAAAAAAATATCAATGTTGCAAAATTAATTGCAACCCATGAAATAAATTTAAATTTGGAAGATTTAGTTTTAGGTTGCAGTAAAATTATCGAACAAAAGGGGTTTTTATCATTGGTTTTACCAATTGAGCGCACTGTTGATATTTTTGAAACTTTACGAAAATATAAATTTGAACCAAAGCGCATTCAAATGGTCTTTACAAGGCAAAACTCTAAACCAAAATTTATTTTAATTGAAAGTAGATATCAAGCGGGTTGAGGTTCACATTTTTTACCAAATTTATATTTACATGACGCAAACGATAAATTAAATCATACTTATTTACCTGAAATTAAAAAACTTTATAAACCTCTTAAAGTTTAGGAGCATAATGAAAAAATTTTATATTACTACTCCAATTTATTATGCAAGCGGGAATTTACATATTGGGCATTTATTTACTACGACTTTAGCCTGAGCGATTGCAAATTACAAAAAAGCCCGCGGTTACGATGTTAAAATGTTAACTGGAAGCGATGAACACGGACAAAAAATTCAACAAGTTGCTTTACAACATCAAATGCAACCACAACAATTTGTAGATATGGTGGTAGAAAAATTCAAAGCAATGTGAGTTGCCTTTGATATTAATTATGATTTTTTCTCACGAACTACTGCTTTAAAACATCAAAACATTGTTAGAGATATTTTTTCATATTTTTTAAAGCAAGGTTATATCTACAAAGGTAAGTATCAAGGCTGATATTCTGTTTCGGACGAGGAATTTTTAACCGAAGCACAAGCAGTCAAAAAAGCCGGAAAGTTTTATCATCCTACTTCAGGTCATGAATTAATTTTAGTTTCTGAAGAAAGTTATTTCTTTGATATGAAACGCTTTCAAGGATGACTCATTGATTATATTAAAAGCAATCCTGATTTTATTTTTCCTAAAAAAACCGAACAAGAAATGCTTTCAAATTTTTTAAACCAAGGTTTAGATGATTTATCAGTTACTCGCACTAATATAGATTGAGGAATAAAAATTAATGAAGATGCTAAACATACTTTGTATGTGTGATTGGATGCATTATGTAACTATATTACTGCCTTAGGTTTTGATATTAAAAACCCATCGACAAACTTTTTAAAATATTGGGATGATGAAGATACAGAAATTGTTCATATTTTAGGTAAGGAAATTGCAAGATTTCATATGATTTATTGACCAATTTTTTTAAAAGCCTTAAATATCAAACAGCCAACACGGATTCAAACGCACGGTTGAATTCTTACCCCACAAGGTAAAATGTCTAAATCTAAAGGTAATGTTGTAGATCCGTTTGAATTATTAAAAAAATATCATCCTGAAATGATTAAATATTTCTTTGTTTCGCAATTTAGTTTAGGCGATGATTTAATTTTTGATGAAAACAGATTTATTGATGTTATTAACGCGGATTTAGTTAATAATTATGGGAATTTAATCTCGCGAACTTTAAAAATGATACATAATAGTTTTAATCAACCATTAAAATATCAACATACAAATTTAACTGAAGATTTACAACTAGAAACTGCAATTTTAGAATCTAAAAAAACCTTTATAACTGAATTTGATAACTATCAAATTCATAAAGCATATGTTGCTGCAATGAATTTATCAAATCAGTTAAATAAATATATTGATCTAACTAAACCTTGAACACTTAAAGATGATTTTCGACGTTTAGAACAAATTTTAAATAGACTTTTAAATGGAATTTATGCTGTGTCAGTTTATTTAAAAATTTTACTACCAAAAAAAGTTTCTGAAGTTGCACAAGGTTTAAATGTCTCAAATTTTAATTTTGATGTAATTGATGATTTTAATAAATTTGACCGAATTTTTCCGAAACAGTCATTTATTTTGTTTGAAAGAATTAAAAAGTAAAGGAAATTATGATATATACTAAAGCCACACAATATTCAATTAACCCTGAAAAATTAAAAGGTTTTATTGATTATTTATATATTTTTACTCAAAAAGCACGTATGTGTGAAACAAATTTATCTTTTGAATATGGCCTCTTAAGTCATGAAAATATTATAGTTGTCGAAAGATGAACCACTCGTAGTGAGTTTGAAAATTTTATAAAAATTCCAGGATTTGCAAAAGAAATAGAAACAATAGAAAAAATGTCTAAAAATGTGAAAGTTTTATACGAATTAGATTTAAATAGATAGATTTGTTAGTCTATCTATTTTTTTAAATGTGGAAAATATATGGAACAAAAATTTATTTTTTTATTTTTAATTAATTAAATAAAAATAAATTGTTATATTTCATATACAATTGAAGAATAAATTAAAATTTTTTGTTTTCTAAAATAATTTAAATTTCTAAAATTTAAAGTTATTAACAAAATAGTTTATTATTGAATTTTATTAATTTTAAGGAGAGATATGTCTAAGAAAGTTAGAAGATATTTATATTCGATCGGAGGAATTTTAGGTTTATCATCAACAGCTGTGGCTGTTGCTTGCGGTCAAGGCGGAAATAAACAAGCAAAAGTCCAAAGTAACCCGGGAGACGAAAATACACCAGGAAATAATCCAAACAATCCAGGCGGTGGTGAGAAAGGGTTGACACCAGAAGAAAGACAAAAATTTGAAGAAGAGCATACTCAAAGAGTGGCAAACAGTGTAAATCAAAAAACTAATAGATATTTTACACAACCCGTTAGACAAACATTGAAATTAGGTGTTACTTGATCTCAAAACGGAACACAAACAAATGCGCTCAAAGCTATTGTTAAAGTTTATAATGATAAAGTTAAAGAATTGAAAGCAACACCTGAAAATCAAAAAGAAGCAAAATCCCAAGAATTAGGAATTTCAACAGCGGCAAAAGAAATTGAAGTATCAAATTATGGTAATTCATACGGAGATGGCCAACAATCGTTAACTAGAGATTTAACAGCACAAAATACAAAAGGTAAAAATACAGTTTTTGATGCTGGTTATAATCTACTTATAGGATATCCTGTTATTGCATCTACATTAAATAAGGATTATAATTTATTACTTAATTTTAATTCTGAAGACGATTCTTTAGACATCGATATCAAAAGAGACTTTGCAAAAAGTTTTATATCAGCAAACTATAATACAGAAGGAATGAAAGAAGACGGTACTTTTGTATTACCTTTATTCAAAAGTACCAATGTACTCTCAATAAATGCTCCTGTTTTGGGTTATTTTATTGAAACAATGAAAAATAAAGGGGTTAAATTTAATAATGACTTTGATGCAATTATTCAAAAATCAAAAGCAGATCGTTCAGTAGTTCAAAAGAAATGAGGAGAACCTGTATCAACAGCAGAACAAATTTTACGTGATGCTGGTTATATTAGCGAAGGTAAAATTCTTACAAAAGAAGACTTGTTTGGTAGTTATACAAAGATGATTGATTTTTCTAAAACAATGCAATCTTTATTTACCAATTCTTCAAACACTAACAACACAACACTTCATGTTTTTGGTATAGATGATATGGCAGGTGTTTATAATCAAGCTTTATACTCTGCACTTGGAGCTCAAGCTGATCAGATGATTGCAATAGTTGCAACAGTTAACGGTCAAAAAGAAGTTAAATATGATACTTTAAAAAATTCATCAAGTACTGCATATAAATTATCAAAAGATATTTTTGATAAATTTGCAGAAGGATTTTCAAACAAAGGTGTTTATGCATATCCGGGTGGACAATATGCATCAACAGATCAAATAAATCATAAAGTAGCATTTTCAATTGGTTCATCAGCTGGTTTTGAAAAAAACTATAAAGTTATATCGGATGCTGATTATTCAATAGCTGATGCAAATAGTAATTTTTTAATTCCATCAAACGATAAAGGAAAAGTTTTTTGATTTGTTGATAAATCAAAAGATAATGCAACTGATCTCTTAGCTAAAGTTGGAAGTTATAAAAATAACATTTATACACATAATACAACCTCTACATTAAAATCATATGACTTAAAAGTTAAAGATTCCGATAATGAAAATAAATTAAAACAATTAGAAAATGATAAGAAAAATTTAGTTATATCTCTTAGTTTAAAAGATGATGAGAAAAAAAGTACTTTTGTTACTACTTTAAAAGATAAAATTACTAAAAATGAAAATAGTGTTGGAGATAAAGTTCAAATAATAGAATTAGTTAATAAAAATAATGACTCATTCGCCTTTATAGTTTTAAAAGATGTACTCACCAAACCGATTTCAAAAATTGAAGAAATTAATGGCGCTCTTGATCAAGCTAAATTTGAAGCAGCATTAACAGCGGCTAATTTAATAAAAAAACCGGTGGTTGCGGCAGATGTCTTAACCCAAGATGAATTATTTGCTTTTTCTACTCCTTTAAAATGAAAATCAGATGATGTAAATAAAAATGTTTTATACTTACAAGGCCCATCATTGATTGGTCAATTATCTAATGATGAAGACGAAGATGCAACTAGAGCTTTTGTAAAATGATTAATTAGTACTAAAAAAACATATGAATTTCAGTCTGATACCCTTACCTTAACAACCACTCCGTTGAGATTTTTAGAAATTGGATTATCATATATAGCTGGAACTAAAGACTTTTTAAATCTTTCTAATACTGATTTTGGTAAAAACCTTTACTTACAAACATTTTTAACAGATTCAAAAGAAACATTACTAAAACCTAATGAGTTTTTTGCTTTTGAAGAACCAGCCGGTCCAAAAGCAGATACATTTAGAGATAATATTAAGGCAGCATGAAAAGGGAAAGTTGATCAATATACAACTAAAAACAAAACTGACTATGACTTTACAAAATTCATTAATCAAATTACAACATTTACAAAAAATTCAAAGTAACATCCGTAAAATATAATTTGCAAGTAAGCAAATTATATTTTAATGAAAGGATTGATTTAAAATGAGAAAAAAATATAGAAAAATTTTAGGTTTTTATGCTTTCGCTACACTAATTACACCCTTAACTATCGCTACTTCTTGTGGATCCAATATATATAAAGAAACCAACAAAATAAAAGAAACAAAGAAAGAAAATACCGAAGAACCCGCTAAACCTTTAATAAATGCGGAAAGTTTAAATTATAAAGTCGATAATAACTTAATTTCCTTTCCGCTGGTATTTAAATCATTAAATTCTGATTCTTATATATTAACATCAAGTGAAGATTTAAGTAAAAATACTTTTAAAAGGGTTCAATATAACAAAGCAATTAATAAAATGCAAGATGAAATTTCAAGGGAAATTAAATCACAGTTTAAAGATCAAATTCATTTTACATTTAAACAACCCGTGAAGACCTTATCGAAAGTAGATGAACAAAATTCAAAATTTCCCAAAGATATTAATATACAAATTTTCAATGATTATGCAGTTTTAAAGTTTAATAGTGTTAGAACTCAATTGGTTTTGGATGGTATAAATATACAAGATAAAGAGTCACAAGAAAGCAAATGGGATTCTAAGGGTGTAAAAAATAAAATTTTTCTTAACTACTCATTGTATTATAAGGCTAAAAAAGTAAATAATATTATTCCATTTTCTTTAGAATTTGAAAAAAACATTGTTTATCCGACGCCGGTTGATGCTTTAAAGGTTGATATTGATGAAAACAACTTTCAATCACTAAATTTAGATTTTAATAGTAAAAAACTCAAAGATATTTCTTTTAAAGCAAGTTTAGTGAGTGTTTCTGATGGTGATACATTTAGTGTCCTTGCAAAAGAAAATAAAATTATTGGTAATGTAAATGTAGAAAAAGGTCAAACTTATAAATTAAGATTAAGGGGTATTGACACTCCTGAAAAAGGTGTCGGTGCAAAGGATGGTTATAAATATTCTGGTGCTTTTGAATATCATTTTGCTTTAAAATCTACCGAGTTTGCAGAAAAGTTTTTTAACAAATATAAAGATGATGTCTTAATTTCATTTGTTGATGGAAAGGATACATATAATAGAACGGTAGGTGAAATTATTTTTGGTAAAGATGAAACAACCGGAAATTATAAATACAGTTATTCAACCGAAATTGTTAGAGCAGGATTAACATTGCCATTAGAAGACTCTACATGAAGTAATGCATTTATACATAATGAAGAAGATTCATATATTTATATCATGTATCCAAAAATGTCTGAAGCCGCAAATCAAGCATATCAACAACAACTTGGATTTTTTAAATATTTTAATGAACCACTAGAAATTTCTTTATATGTTTATGGATTAAAAAGAAATAGTGGCTATGGTCCGTTTTATGATGATGGTGTTGATGAAATAAAAGTTAAGGATTTTATATCTAAGAAAGGAGACTAATGTTATTTTTTAAAAAAATACTAAATAAATTGAGAGTAAGTGTATCAAAAGTAACGGACGAAGAAATTAATAGCATTCGTGAGTATGCTTGTGAATTTGAAAATAAGAAATTAGATAGTGTCCCCGCTATTGAATTAAAGAATCTTAATATTGATTTTGGTGAAACTTTAGCTGTTGATAATGTTAGTTTTAAAATTCCGGATGGTAAGTTAGTTACTTTGCTTGGACCTTCAGGTTCTGGTAAGACTACCACATTAAATGCAATTGCCGGACTACTAACTGTTACATCTGGAAAGATTTTATTTAAAGGTAAAGATGTTACTGATTTTACACCACAGCGTCGCAAAATAGGGTTTGTTTTTCAAAACTATGCTTTATATCCACATTTAAGCGTTTATGCCAATATTGCTTTTCCACTTAAAAATGACTTTGACTGACAATATAAATTTATGCTTAAAAAACAAGAAGCACAAAATGAAATTCGAATTTTATATTTACAAGCAGTTGGTGCTAGTGAGCAAGAAATTAGTGATTTAAGACAAGCATACAAAGATTGAAAAACCATTTCTTATGATCTACAACAAAAATATAATGAATACTATGCGCAAATGATAGATAAGTTAGAAAAAGCGCACACAAACTATAAATTAGCAAAAGTCCATGAAACATCAGAAAATTCATTATTAACAAAAAATATCTTAAAAGCCAATGCCGAAATTATTAAAAAAACTAAAACTAAATTAAATCAAATTAAAGAAAAGTATAAATTTGACACACTCAATGGTGTTTTGAATCCGGAATTAATGTCCTTAGATATTTTAAATCCTAAAAGAACAGATGATATCAATTTACTCAATGTTAATACTCCTGAATTCCTTAAAAATTTTAAACTTTCAGATTTAAAATTTCAAAAATTATCTGATTTATCGGTTGACGATAAGATTAACCAACTACAGCAACTTTTATCTCAGTTTGAAAACATTCAAACAACTGCTTTTGATGATTTAGTTTTAGGTGATAGATTAAAATTATTAAAAACAATTACAAAAATTAAAATTTTAATCTCAAGGTATCAGTTAAATGCAAAAGAAAACGAACTTAGTGAAAATCAATCTTTAAAAGTTATTAACCCGGAAGAGCATCAGTGATTACAAGAAAGATTTTATAATGAAGAAGTTAATTTTAAAAACTTTAGATTACAACTATTGACCACTTTAAAAGATGACATCCTTGCAACTAATGCATCATATCGCGAGGCATTAGAACAAGGTTTAGATGCTTCAAACTTAAGGGAATGCCAAGAGTTGCATTCTGTAAATAAAAATTTCTTAACATATACAAAAACTACTTTAACAACTATTTTAGAAGAAATACAAAAACTTAAAACCTATAAACAAGGATTTGAAAGTCTGGACTTAGAAAAATTTGTACTAAATGATCGTCTTCAAATAATCAAAGTGATAAAAAAACTTTCGCTTTTAATTAATAGATATGAATATATTCTGAAATCTAAAAGTATTTATCAAAAATATTCATCAGAAATTGCTTCAACTAAAACAATTTATTTAAATGCTAAAAAAGAATGAAAACAAACTCTTGCTCATGATGAAGGGTATAAAAAACTCAAAAAAGATACAACAAAATTAAAATTTGTAGCACAGAAACGATTTTTAGGTCAAATTAAATATTTAACTAAAACCTATGATTTAAAAAGAGTTATTCACAATGATAAAAAACAAATTGCGACAAGTATTCTAACTAATGAAGCAAGACAACAAATTAAAAAGTTAGCTGAAAATAATATTTCTTTAAGAAAAGCAATTCATAATGAAGTTATGGAAGTCGCTAAACGTGTAGAAATTGTTCCAATTTTACAAAAAAAACCAACGCGTTTATCTGGTGGTCAACAACAGCGTGTTTCAATAGCTCGTGCAATAGTTAAAAAACCAGAAATTTTATTAATGGATGAACCACTTTCTAACTTAGATGCAAAATTACGTATTTCAACTCGTCAATGAATTCGCGAAATTCAACAGGCATTAGGAATTACCACAGTATTTGTTACCCACGATCAAGAAGAAGCGATGTCAATTTCTGATATTATAGTATGTATGTCGACTGCAAAGGTGCAACAATTAGGTACACCGATGCAACTTTATAACAAACCTAAAAATCAATTTGTTGCGAGATTTTTAGGAATGCCTGAAATGGGATTGTTTGCATCAGAATATCGAGATGGAAACCTTTATGTGGCTGGTAAATTATTACCAAACATTAAAATTGCTGATGCATCTAATTTAAAACTTAATATTGGTGTTCGTTCTGAAGATTTTAAAATTATAAATAATGCTAGTGAAGCGATGTTTGCTGGAAAGATTGTTATCAAAGAAAACTTTGGTAAAGAAAGTAAGTTAGTTGTAGAAGTTGAAGCAATTGGTCGGATAAATTTCTTGTTAGATAATAATTTCGACTATCAAATTGGTGACGTAATTTACTTTGATTTACCAATTCATAAATTACACATTTTTAATACAGCAACTGAAGAAAGACTTGAATATGAAATCTTGACATCATAAATTTCATTTATTTATTTCAAAAAATTTAGGTTTTTTACTTAATTGATCACTCAAAAAACAAGCCAAACGAAAAGCTGTATTATCACATTCAATTTTAGAAAGACGCACACCACTATATATCCCGATTTTATTATTATTACCAGGATTTGTTTTAATCTTGATGTTTACTTTAGTTCCAATGGGAATTAATATCTACCAATCATTTGTATCTGAATCTGGTAATTTTACTTTTGGAAATTACAGGGCTGTTTTTCAAGATGCAAGATTTGCCGTTGGGGTAAGAAATTCATTTATCTATGGTTTAGTTGTTTTGCCATTTGTAATGTCATTTTCTTTAATTATTTCATCTATCATTGCAAGATTATATCGTAAATATGCTAAAGGGTTTTGACAGACAGTGTTCTTTATGCCATATATAACTAATGCAGTTGCTGTTTCGTTGGTATTTATCCAATTTTTTGATTCTAATGGAATTTTAAATCATATTACTGGATCAAGAACCATTTGGTTAAATAGTTCGGATCCTTATACCTTTAATGCCTTAATTGCAATGTTTGTAAATGGAATTTGAAGTGGTTTAGCATTTAATATTTTGATTTTTACGACTGCAATGTTAGGGGTGGATAAAAATTTATATAAATCTGCATCAATTGATGGATGTAGTAATGTAAAACAATTTTTTAGTATCACTTTACCTTCAATTAAAGGTACAATTAACTTTTTAATAACTCTAGGAATCATTGGGGGACTTAAAGTTTTTCCATTAGCGTTATTTAACAATAATGCAACCGATGCATTTGCAAATGGTGGTGGAACCTTAATGCTTTATGTGTATTTAATAACTAATATGGGTACATTTCATTTAGCAGGAGCAGCGGCGATTTTGTTATTTATTGTCGGAGTTACTTTCTCATCTATTATTAGAGGAGGGTTTTTTATGGTTCAATTAGTACTAAATAATTTAGGAGAAAGAAATGTTTGGGTTAAAGTTAAGAATTCAACAACACCTGATTCGTAGAAAGATTAAAAAGAATCAAGAAGTAGTTTCAACACAAGTAAAAGACTCCAATCCTGTCTCAGTTCTTTTTTCTGGTTTTCTAAAATTATTGGTTTTATGTTTCTTTGGTATTGTTATTTTGTTTCCATTCTTTTTTATGATTTCAATTTCATTGATGACCGACGATGAAGTTCGTAATTTATCAACTAATTTTCGTGTCATTTCAGATTTTCGCGAAGGAAGTACGCACATCGTAGGAAAAGAAGGAAATGGTGAAATTTTAGAATGAAGTGCAGTAGTTGCTAACACATATAAACGTGCGTTCTCTACTGGTTATTGATCTTCATTAGGATATACATCTTTAAATGTTGTTTTGTCAGTTCTTTTGAAAGTATTTATCACCTTTTTAATGGGTTATGCATTCTCTCTTGCAAAATGACGTGGTAAAAATGTTGTATGATTTATCGCTTTAGCGCTTTTAGTTTTACCGGAAGTCGCTTTACTTTCGGGACAATATATTGTTGTGTATAGAACTAATTTAAGAGCTAATTACACTAGCTTGTTATTCGCGATTGTCTTACCATTTGTTTCGAGTATCTTTAATACTGTTATGTATAAAAATGCTTTTGAAGCAATCCCTGGAAGAATTAAGGAAGTTTCTTTAATAGATGGAGCAAATGGGCTTAAATATATGTTTAAAATTGCATTTCCAATGGTAATGCCGACAACTTTAACTATCATAATTTTAACTGCTTTAGCTTCATGAAATGCCTACTTATGACCATCAATTTTAGTGACAGATTCAAATCAATTGAATTTATTATCAGTTTGATTGTTTAAAGCCGGGATTGATAATTCTGATACACAAGCCGAAACATTACAAAACATTAAAATGGCAGCCGCGTTGATTGTAATTCTACCGATGTTTATTATTTATTTACTACTTAGAAAAAGAATTATGGGTGCAATTAGTAGACAAGGTTCGACAATTAAGGGATAATAATGAAAAATTATAAAACAAAAATTATTATATGAGCTATTATTAGCGTTATTGCATTAGTAGGTATTATAGCATTACCGATATTCATAACTAGATTAAACTATGTTTTAGACTTATACGAAAAAGTAGAATTTGATCGTGAAATTTTAGATGCTTATCAATTTGCAAAAGCATATTCAATAGGAGGTTTAGCATTTTTTTGTGTATTATTGATAATTGGTTGCACTATTACTTATGCAGGAATTAAATCATGAAGATACTCAGAAATGTTTAGTTAGCAATGAAATATAAATTAATTAAACGCTTTTTGATCACCTCATTAGTTGCTTCACCACTTCCTTTTACGGCAGTCTCTTGTTTATATCAAAACAATCCTACTATTCGTTATGCTGAAGATTTTGCAAACGAAAACGGATTTATCATCAAAGATCGCGTTGCGGATCAAAAAATTCAACAATTAGTTGAATTTGAAAATAAACTCTATAATTCTAACTTTTTACAATATACATTCGCAAATGTTAGTTTAAGATTAAAACAATCTACATTAACTATTGATAACTCGCATTTACTAAAAAAAATAACTAATTTATTTAAAACTGAAGGTAATGGTGTCGAGTTAAATCAAGAAAAACTTAAACTTATAGAAAATCAAACAAAGAAAATCCAAGAGTTATTAAAAACTTATCAAACAAGAAATAATGCAACAATCCCAGAGGTTGAAGACATCATTGCAAGAAATCAATCTGAAATAGATAACATCAAATCACAAAATGAAAAAATTATAGAGAAGTTAAAAGAATATCAAAATTTACAAGGTTCCAAAAAAACTGTTACTGAAATGTTATATCATAAATATAGTAGCAAAGAAACTACTCCTGCCGATAATCTAGAACAAGAAATTATTAGTATTTTTAATTCATTAAAAGAAGTAGAATTTTATGAAATTACTAATTTATCTTTAGTCATTACTAAGGATAAAGTAATGAAAATTGTAGAAAACTTTATTAAAGACACTCCATTTGCCGCTGGTTTAAATTATGTTGCAAATGCGAGTTCTGCTGATCTAAATAATTTTGAGCCATTTAGTAAGCTTATTAACTACATTAAATCCACAGGAACTTTTGAGGTTAAAATTAATGATAAAATTCCAGGAAATACTATTCTTTCGAGTTTATTATCTAAAATTTTGAATAAAACTAAAATTTTAGATAATAATGTTTCTTATAAGCAAATTGATGCTAATAAAATCTTAACCGATATTTGAACCGAATTTTATAATGCATATCCAACATATCGTTTAGAAAATGATGAAAGCAATAACAAAAATTTAGAAAATGATAAAAAAGGAATTTCATTTGGATTTGGTCCTATTTATTTAATATATGGATTTTCACCAACCGATAGAATTACATCCAATACCCAGGAAAATCAAGACTATAAAGTATTTAATATAAAATTAACTGATGAACAACAAAAGCAATTTTTAGGAAATCCACACTTATATTTACTAAAGCATCCAGATATTTTATTTTATAGAACTATTAATAATGCAAATCAAGAAATAAAAAAAGATAATGAATCAATTACAAAAAATAATGAAACTATCGAACTTAAAATTAAATCTATTAATGAATTAAAAGCACAACTCAATAAAGAACCAAATAATGAAAAAATAAAAAACCAAATTAAAAAAGAAGAAAAAATTGTTAATATTCTAAAGAATAGCATAAGAACTCTTGGTCAAAGAATTAAACAAAATACCCATAGTATTAATTTTTATAACACAATAATACCTAAAGTTAAAGAAGCGCTTTTACAATTAGACAATCCAAATTTAACTGTAGAGCAAAAAAAACAATATCAAGATATTATTGATCAATTTAAAGCTAATTCAATTATTTCCGCTGATACAAAAAGATTAAATGAACTCATTACAGAAAAATTTGATGATGCAAAAACATCACAATATTCTTTAGCTGATTTAATTGCAAAACTACTGTTTTTAAATAAAGTTTATAAAGCACAATCTGTCAGGGGATATCGTTTAAATGGTAATCGAAAACAATTAACTTATTGAGTTGAGTTTTACAATTATAAAGAAGCAAAGTGAAAACTATTTGATGTTTATGATTTATTTAAAACTTTAAAAACAAATAAAAATGCAAACATAAACGATTTTATCTTTGATTCTTTGGGTGATAAATTTGAAAATCTAACAAATAGTAATTCAGAATTAAAAAAATAATTTATCCCAAAATCACTTGTTATGTTTTACGAGTGATTTTTTATAAAATATATGAAAGATGCTAAAATTTATTAATCTATGAAACTAAAAAAAGGGTTAAAACTAGCGTTTATTACATCTACTATAACAATACCACTAATAACAATATCATGCACTACTGGTTATAATCAAGCCGATAATAATCTCAAACAATTATCAAAATTTACAAACGAAATAAATCAATCCACTAATCCAAGATATAAATACATTAGAGCAATTTCAAATTATCTAAATAAATCTTTGAATGAGACTTTTATTGAAATAAATCATCAGGTTGGCGAAGTTTCGAATAATGATTGAATTAATTTTGCAACAACAGTAAGTTTAAAAATAAGATTTTTAAATGAACTCAAACAAAAATTAGATCAAATACCAGATGATAAAATTAATAATAGTACCTTTGGCATTGGTTCATCCAGATTTTTAGAAATGTATAAATTTATTTATGGGCTCAACGCAGAAAATTTTAAACAATGGAAGGAAACTAGCGATGAATTTTTATATATTGTTGATTATAATTTATTGCAAAAAGGATTACAATATAATTATTTTTTAGAGATCAATGATATTAATTTAGAAAATTTAACCAAAGACACACAAAACACATATAAGTTATTAAATGATATTAATTTTAAAGAAACAGAAAAACAAAAAGAGAATTTTAATCAATTAAGTAATAACCCAAATCCTTCCTTACATCTAAATAATTTAATTATAAACTATCAAAAAAATCTAGCCGAATATTTTAAAGGTTCAGAAATAGAAAGTAAATGAACTAAATTTACACAAATTACTCAACAACTTTTTGATTTCTTTGAAAATTTTTTTAAAAACAGTAGAGACATATATGTGAAAATTGATGATTCGTTTCTACAGACATTACAATTTCAACCAATTTTAAGTAATGAACAATTTAATTATTTACGTAATTGTTTTGAATTTTTACAAGTTATTGGGAATGAATATTTTAAAGTAATGATTGATTTAAGAGTGAATAAGAATTTAAATGAAAAAGATCTTAACGAGTTAATAAATGATATGAAATTATATAAAATTTTTGATAAAGCAGAATTAAATGCCTTGCAAAAAAATATTGAAACAGGCGTTAATTCTCGCGATATAATCTATCAAAAGCTTTTAGATATCTTCAATACAGCATATGATATCAAAACATTTGCCAAAAATGCTTCAGATGATATCCAGAGGTATCTACAAATGCATTCTAAATAAATAAAAGGCACCCGAGTAGGGTGCTTTTAGTATTGGTTGTGTTTGTTGTATTTGATAGCTCTAGTTATTGCCTTAGCTTTTGAATTATTTTGCATTGATAAGGCTTCTAAAATTGGGAATGCTTGAACTAAATTATTAATAACTCCGACTGCTAAGCCTGATTTATTATCTAATAATAATTCCACAGCCTTAATTCCAAGCATACTTGCTAAAACACGTTCTGAAGCGGTTGGTCTACCGCCACGTTGGATGTGATTTAAAGGATTGGTGCGGGTTTGTCAATTAGTAGCTGCTTGAATTGCATCTTGTAGTTTTTGAATATCATAGCGTTTTTCAGAAACTACAATAATAATGCTACGACGGTTTGGTTGTTTAGTTAATTCTACTGCCTTTGCAACAATATCTTCAACACTTAAAGTGTATTCGGATGTAGCAATAATTTCAGCACCGGTTGCCAAACCGCTATATAGTGCTAAATCTCCGCAATTATTTCCCATTACTTCTACTATCATGATCCGTCTATGACTACGCGCAGTATCACGCACGTGGTCTATGGCTTCCACAATGGTATTTAAAGCAGTATCATACCCAATAGTAAAATCACTAGATGCAATATCATTATCAATAGTTCCGGGAAGTCCAATGGTTTTAACACCTAATTCATGCAATAATTGTGCTCCTTTATAACTTCCGTCTCCACCGATAACGATTAATGCTTCAATTCCGCGTTTTTTAAGATTTTCAGCAGCTTTAATGCGATATGGTAATTCTTTAAACTCCGGAAAACGTGCCGAATAAATGCAGGTACCACCTTGGTTGATATAAGCATCTAAATCAATATCATCAGAATGGATGATCTCATCGTTATATAAACCCTTATAACCTTCTTTAACTAAATAAGCTTCTAAACCATTTGCCTTAGCTGCTTTTGCGATTGCACATAAAGCAGTGTTCATTCCTGGTGCGTCGCCACCAGAAGTTAAGATAGCAATTTTTTTCATATATGTACTCCTATCTAATAATATCCATTAAGTTTTTTAATAAAGAAACTACAGTTACTGGTCCTACACCACCGGGAACTGGGGTAATAGCAGAAACTTTATCCTTCACTGATTCAAAATCTACATCACCAGCTAAGGTTTCGGTTAGTTTGTTGTCCAAATTAGTTCCTACATCAATTACAATTGCACCTTCTTTTAAGTTATGTGCTTTAACGTGTTTGGCTTCACCAATTGCGACGATAACAATATCACCACTTTCAACACCTTTTAAACCGGTGCGTTCATTAAAGGTAGCGACATCTGCGCCCATACGTTTAATTAAGTGTGCAATAGGCTTGCCAACCACTTTGGAACGACCAACTACACAAACTTTTTTATCTTTGACATCAATATTGTGATGTTCTAATAATTCTAAAATTGCACGCGCTGTAGCAGGAATAAAGTGTTTTTCCGGAACATCATTATAAAGTAAAAATTCATTACGTGATGATAATCCATCGATGTCTTTTTCGTGTGGTACTGCATCTAAGATTACCTGTTGTGGAATATGATCTGGTAGCGGAAGTTGAATGATGACACCAGATGATGTTTCATTGATATGATCTAATTTTTTTAGTAAAAGTTTTTGTGTAATAGTTTCTGGAAATTTGTGTAAATGTCCAATTAAACCAATTTCACGGCATTTTTTTAGTTTTGAGGTAACATATTTATTTGAAGCAGGGTTGTCCCCTACTTGTACGATAGATAAAATAGGTTTGTCTTCATCGCTTAATTGTGCGATTTCGTTTTTTAATTTTAATAATTCAGCTTGCGCTAATTCAACACCACTTAATATTTTCATTTAAGCTCCTCTTCGTATTTTTGTAAGTCGGATTGATATTTTTGTAATTTTTCTCGTTCTAATTGGACTTTTTCCGCTGGTGCTGATTCAATAAAACGAGTATTTGTCAACATCTTTTCGGCGCGTTCTATTTCAAATTTGGTTTGATCGATTTTTTTAATTAAATCCGTTTTATTTTTTTGTTTTAAAACTTCATCCATTTTAATGTATAACTTCTTGCCGTCAATGCTAATTAAAAAATCTACATTAATTTTGGTTTGTGCATATGCAAGTTTATTAATCATTTCTATCGCGGTTTGGTTTAAATCGCTTTGATAATGATATGTAAGGATTTCTTTTTTAGAAATTGCATTTTCTTCACGGTATTTTCTTAGTTGTGTGGTTATTTTGATTACTTCATCAATATATTCCACTTCTTTAAATTGTTTAAATCGTGGTCAACTTTGTTCTAATAATTCGCTGTTATATATTTGATTAAACAAACGATCTGTAATAAATGGTAGGAACGGATGTAAAATAATTAAAACTTGTTTAAAAATTTTGTGTGCTTGATTTTTGTTTTGTGTTTTTAGAAATTCTACATATCAACCACTTAAATCACTAAAAATGAATTTATAAATCAAACTTCCTACCACAGCAAAATCGTATTTTTGCATTAATTTTGTAATGTTTTTTGACAAATTAGCAAGTTTATTTAAAATTCATTTATCAGCATTAGATAAAGTATTATCAGAATTTATAGGTAAGTCTTTAATAAAATTTGCTATATTTCATAATTTATTGTTGATCCGTCAAGCGGCTTCAATTTTTTCTTTTGAAAAACGAATATCCATTCCTGGTGCTGAATTGGTTATCAAAAATCAACGAAGTGCATCAGAACCATATTCATCGATTAGTTGCATCGGATCTACACCATTATTAAAAGATTTAGACATCTTACGTCCATCTTCAGCACGAATTAAACCGTGAAATAGTAGTTGTTTAAATGGAATTTGTTTCATAAATTCTAAACCAAAAAAGTACATTCTGGCCACTCAAAAAAAAATAATATCATACCCGGTAACTAACAGCGATGTTGGATAAAATCTGTTTAATATTTGATTTTTTTTTGGTCAATTCAAGAACGCAAATGGCGCGATACCTGATGAAAATCATGTATCTAAAACATCATGGTCCTGAATTCAACCTTCTCCTGGACTTTCGATTTGTACTTTGATTTCATTGTTTTTATATCAAGCAGGAATTTGGTGTCCTCATCATAACTGGCGTGAAATAGTTCAATCATGTAAATTTTGCATTCATTGACGTATGGTTTTTTTGAGTCTAACAGGGAAGAATTTAACACTTTGTTTGCTTGATAAATTTTTAAGAACTAATTTAGCAAAATGATCCATTTTAACAAATCATTGCGGCAAGAGTAAGGTTTCTATAACGGTTTTAGAGCGATCAGAAACAGCCACATTTGATATAACATCTTCAATTTTTGTAATATATCCGTTTTCTTGTAAATAATTTGCAATTGCTTGCCTTGCTTCAAAGCGCTCCATTTTGTCGAATTGACTTTGTGGACAATTAATAAAACCGTTTTTATCAATTGTTTCAATTATTTTTAAATTGAGTTTTCTGATAATTTCAATGTCGGCTTCTGCGTGTGCCGAAAGCTTCATTAGACCACTTCCAAATTTAGGATCAACATATCTATCAGCTAAAATTGGTAATAATTTTTTCGTTAAAGGGTGTTCTACAAACATTCCTTGATATTTTTGGTATCTATGATCATTTGGGTTATAAACCACCGCAACATCACTTAATAAAGTTTCGGTTCGTACAGTTGCAATCGTCAAAGAGTCATCACTATTATGAATTTTGTATTTTATATAATACATTTTTTGGGGAGTGGGGACATTATTTACTTCAATATTTGAAAGTGCGGTTTGTAATTTGATATCTCAACTAATTGCACGAAAGTCCTTGTATAAATAACCTTTGTTATATAACTCAATAAATACTTTTTGCACCGCTTGATTTGTCTGTTGATCTAAAGTGAAGTGTAAATTTTGATAGTCTAATGCTAATCCCATTTTATACCACTGTTGCACGAAGATTTGTGCATGTTGTTCTTTTCAATCTCAAATCCGAGCAATAAATGCCTGACGGCCTAAATCGTGCCTGGTTTTATTCTCGGTTTGCATTAAGACATCTTCAACTTTAGACTGAGTTGCGATTCCAGCATGATCCATTCCCGGAACTCACATAACATCATAACCTTTCAATTTCTTAAAACGAATGATGCTATCGGGTATATATGAATCTAAAGCATGACCTAGGTGTAATTTTCCGGTTACATTGGGCGGTGGTAATAAGATGGAAAAAGGTTTTTTAGACTCGTCATGAGTCATAAAAAATTTTTTAGTTCTTCATTTTGCTTCAATATCTTTTTCTACTAACTTATGATCGTAATTTTTATTCATAAAACCCCCTGTCTAAGTTATAGAAAAACTTATTTAATTATACAATAAATTTTCATTTTTTAGCATTGCTTTTTTAATTTTTTTACTATAATATATAATTTTAAGTTTATTGATAATGTTTTGGTTTTACTGACGACTTATTCTTTTTTTATAGCTTAATATAGATAAAATTATAGCTTGCATGAGTTAGGAAGGACAAATGAATAAAAAACAAGACATTTTATTTTATAAATATTTTCAAAGTTGAATTTATATTTACAAAAAAGGTTCCATTCGTGATATTAGTTTTAATAAATACTCATCTGCTTTAGATTGATTAATTAAAATTGTTCCGAATCTTAAATTAAGTGAACTGAATCGTTTAAAATATCAAGAAATTTTAAACGAATATGCTTTATACCATGAAAGACCAACAACAATGGATTTTCACCATCATCTCAAAGCATGTTTATTAGATGCTTTTGATGATGGTTTAATTGAAAAAGACCCCACTCGCAATGTGGTAGTTAAAGGAAAACACCCGAAAAAAAAGAAACCAAAATATTTAAGTAAGTTTGAACTACAACTTTTAATCAAGCAACTTAAGTTGAAAAATAAAATTAATTATGATTGATTAATTTTACTAATTGCTAAAACTGGATTGCGCTTTTCGGAAGCAATTGCTCTAACACCAAGTGATTTTGATTTTAACAAACAGTCTCTGAGTGTAAATAAAACTTGAGATTATAAGACTAATAGTGGGTTTCAACCGACTAAAAACAAAAGTTCAGTACGTAAAATCCAACTTGATTGAATGACTACATCGCAATTTGCTGGTTTAATTAAAGATTTACCTGATGATCAACCGATCTTTTTGATCAAAGGAAACCTATTTAATTCTACAATTAATGATATTTTGCAACGCAGATGCAAAAAAGCTGATATTCCAGTAATTACTGTGCATGGTTTAAGACATACACACGCATCAATTCTATTATATGCTGGTGTCTCAATTGCATCAGTAGCACGTAGATTAGGACATGCTAGTATGAATACTACTGAAAAAGTATATTTACATATTATTAATGAATTAGAAAACAAAGATATTGATTTAGTAATGCGTTCAGTATCTAGTTTGACATAAAAAGGTAAAACTCATGCAAAAATAAGGACATTTCAGTCCTTATTTTTGCTCTCTATTTTTAATTATTGTATTTCGGATTTGGGTTTCTAGGGTTATGTTATCTACACGGGTGCCCTCGAATTCTTTTTTCTTATTTAAATACTCTTTTCCTCTTTGATAATTAATTGTACTACGAAGTTCATCAAAAATTCCGCCTTCATTCAAACGATTCGAATTATTTTCTTCGATCTTACGCGCAATTTCTGGATTAGCTCCTAAATTTATATATTCTTGATTGTGTAATCTTTCCTCTTCTTCATTTGCTCTTTTTTCAGCTAAGTTTATTAATTCATCATAGTTGCTGATTTGATTTGATTTTAAAACTTCTATAATTATTTGCTGTAATTTTTCGGGAAATATAGTAATTTTTTCACAAAATTTTTCACGGATTTGATTTAAGTTTTCTTCGTTTTTTTCTGAGTTTAATTGTTTAATTAAATTATTTAAGTATTTTGCATCTACTTCTAGTTTAGAAGTGTTGGTTTTTGCTAAAGTTTTATTCAGTTCAATTGAATAATCTAAATCATAATTAATTTGATTTTGAGTGTCGCTTTTAATCTCATCTTTTGGGATTTCTAAAAAACGTTGGCTTAAGGTGTTAAAAATATGTCTGCTAATATTAAGGTCTTTTCTTTCGTTATCTAAAAGAATTCCTAAAATCTTTAATGAAGCGACATTGCGTTTGATTTTAATAAATTCATTGGCAAATGACATCAACTCTTTTTTTAGAGTATCATAGTTATCAACATTAGCATCTAATTTTGGCAATCTACTGAAATTGTTGATATTTCAGTTTGAAAATAATTTTTTAATCTTATCAAATGATTCATTGATTTCACGAATATAAACATCTTTATTTGCAATGGTGCATTTTTCGAAATCTTGGGTGGTATAAAGTTTGAAAGCATCCTTAATGCGTTGTTGCATTTGAAATGGTTTACGATAAAAATAAGCGCTACCAAATTGTTTGGTATTTTTATCTAAAATTCTGTTAGTTCTCGAAATTGCTTGAATAATATGCTCGTTTTCTAATAATTTATCAAAGTAGATTGCATTTATATATTTTGAATCAAAACCAGTTAGCATTTGGTCTACAACGATCAATAAATCTAATTGATTTCCTACTTTTTTATTAACTTCATAATATGGTTCTTTATGTGCCAATCTTGCAGAAAGGTCTTTTTTGAAATTAGCATGTACTTGTTTGTCTGGTTTACTATAATCAAAAGTGGTAGCAAAATTACGGTTATAAGCATCAATTATTTCTTTAATTTCTTCGTGTTTTGGTTGGTAGTTAACATCACTAGAATCAATACCTGGATCAAATAAGGCTGTTACTGTAAAAGATTTATTTAAAGGAGTTTTTTTGATTTTGTCTTTGAGAATTTTGTGATATTTAATTGCATCTTGGATACTATTAACTGCAAAAATAGCACCAAATTTAAAATCTGAAGAACGATCATTTCAATTTTTTAAAATATCATCAACAATACTTTGTTTATACATTGTTTGTAAATAATTTTCATCAGAGCCTAATTTTTTATCGAAAATGCCATTAAAAAATTCATTTTCAAATTTTTCTACTTCTTTATTTTCTTCGGCATTAGTGTAGTTTTGTTTTCATTTATCTAATAAGTTTCATAACTTTTCAAATTCGGGGTATTTATCTCTTAAATCAGAACTTATTTGGTTTAATTCATTATCAGAAGTGTTATGGTTAAGTTCAATTCCTAAATTATTCTTGTTATTAATTCTTTGACATACCCAAAATTTAGCAAGGTCTTTTAAATAAATTGTTTCAATGTTGAATTTTAAAACTTTTTCATCTTCCATTCCATTTAAAATGGTGTATTTGTGTATTTCGGGTCCAAAAACGTCTATAGTAGTTAATTCTTTATTTTTAGCATTTTGCTTAAAAATCGGGGTTCCGGTAAAGCCGAGTAATGCACAAGATGGGAAATTATCTTTTAAAGTGTTTAACATTTCACCAAAAGTAGAGCGGTGTGCTTCGTCAAAAATAAAAAGAATTTTTTTATCAATTAGTTTGTTTAATTTATTTTGTGTAAATTTTTTAAAATTAATGCGTGAACCTTTTTGAATTGAAGCGATAATAACCTTTTTACTAATATCATTTTTAGTGATTAATTCATATAAATCATCGGTATTTCGGGCTTGAAATATTGTGACTTCGCCCTCTTCGATAAATTTGTTATATTCATAATTTGTTTGTTGACCTAATTCGATGCGATCCACTAAAAACACTACACGATGTGCTAAATTTTTTTCCATTACTAATGATGCTAATTTAAAACTAGTTAATGTCTTACCAGAACCGGTTGTGTGTCAGACATAACCTAATTTCAGTGGTTTTTCTGTGGAATGTAATCAAGTATCTTTGATTTCTTTGAGTTTGTCAATAATTTTTTTCACTGCGTGTTGTTGGTAACTACGTAATAATAAAACTTTATTTTCATCTGCTTTTGGTACAATGAAATCAGCCAACATTTCGTGTGCAGCTGGAATGCTTAAGAATGATCTTACAATGTTTTTATAACCCATTATTTCTGTATTATTTTCATCTCTTCAAGATAAATAAATGTTAGAATTATCAAATTCTGTATTTTTGTCAACATTGCTAAAATATCTCATTTGTGTATCATCCATTGCAATAAGTAGGGTTATCATTGAGGCCAAGCCGTTGTCATACACACCTTTTAAATGGTAGTTTTTAAATTGATTGATTGCACTAGTATAAGAACTTTGGTTTTCTTTTTTAAGTTCAATTTGAATTAAAGGTAACCCATTAATTAATAAAACAATATCGGCGCGATGGGCCTTTACATTTTCATATTTATCTTTGAGCCATAATTGTTGTGCTATTTGATAATAGTTATGTCCTGCACCACCACTAACATTTCTTGGAAAGATATCTAAAGAGACTTCTTTATTATATCCTGCTGTATCATTAAGATTGTTTCGTGTAATGGTGATTTTTTGATTTAATAAAATACCAAATTTACAGATTCTAGAGTTTTTGTCGTTAATTTTAGAGATAATTTCATTCATCTCATTATCATTTAATTCAACATTATTTAATTGTGCTTTATTTCTGAGAAAAATAATTTTTCTAAAGTTTTCAATTAACTTCTTTTCGGTGCAATTTTTAAGCACGTTTTCAACTTCGTTATTATCTTTAGAAACTGTTTTTCATCCAATTTCCTTTAGAATATTAATTATTTCTGATTCTAAGTAACTTTCAGAATTTTTATTTTGCATATTACTCCTTATAAAATAATCTTACAAATTATAAAACTTTCAAAATAAATTTATAGTTTTAAATTAAATAAACTAAAAAATACCAATATAAAAAATAATGTTTTTATAATTTGATTTTCAAAAAAACTTATAATTTTATGAAAATATTAAAATTTATTATTAGAGAAAATGGATCAAAAAACCTTCTAAGTTTATTGATAAATACATGAGTCTTTTGATATTAAATTATGTGATAGATATTTCTATAAACTATTTAATAAATCAATGGTTGATAAATTTACTCTCATTTGCAAAAGATTAAATTTTCATACTGATAAAGATTTTGAAATCTTAAAAACAGTTATTGCAAATGCTATTGAAGTGATGTTTTATCATTTAAGCACCGATAAAATTTCAAAATCTTTATCAGTGAATGCGCGGCAGAGGATTTTAGATATATCAGTAAGGTTGATACACACATTGATTGTTTATTAAGATAATGTTAATATTGAATTAATAGTATATTTTATTTATTTTCTAAATTATTTATATTACTCTTATAATGTCATAAACTTATAAATGGAAATAAAAGATTTGCATATTTCTTCTTGGTCAATTTAACTAGAATTTGTGGTTTTTATTTCAAACTAAGTAATTTAAAATGGGTTGATATTTATAAATTAAAAAGAATAAAATATCTATATTAAAAAATGTTAATTATGAAATATTTGCTACATAAAACTTTTTAACAATTATTTTATTCAAAACTTTATTTAATAGAAACTTGTGAAACTAAAATTAATGTTTTGTAAAACATAAACAACAAAATTTATAAAATATATCAAACTTTTCATTGCTAAACTTATAATTTAACTATGAAAAAAATAAACTTAATTCTTACTAAAATTGAACTAGAAAAGATCAATAATTTTATTGATACTTATAAAAAAGAAGGGATATATAAACAAAATAACAAATATTTTTTTAGTCAAAACCAATCAAACGAAGAATGTCGGATATCTTATTATGTCTTAGATTTAAATACAGATGAAGATTTTTATTTACTTGCTGAATTTCTTAATATAGTTAGTAATATGACACTGCTTACCGTAAGAAAAAATTGAACTAAAGAAGTAGATGACTTTAAATATATCAATCCAGCAGATACTCACGGTATATATTTATTAAGACATTGTCAATATGGAATTACAGATATTTTTGATTTCTTTTCAAAGCTATTTATAGCCCTTTTAAAATGTCATATATTAGTTAACGGAAATAAAAGATTTGCTTATTTCTTTTTAATTACTTTATTAAGAATTTGTGGTTTTGAATTTAGATCAAAAAAATCAAAATTACAAAGCGATGCTCAAGTTTATTGTTTTGTATATAAGTTACAAAATAGAGAATATCAAGACATCATTACAGATTATAAAAATCTTAATGGAAATAATTCTGTTGATTTGAATGTCAAATATATTAAATATTGCAGCGATGATATAGTAAGCAAATATTCTAATTTATCTATAAAACAAAGACAAGACGCTACAAAACAAGAAATCAAAGAATGAATTCAAAACAATGTAGTTTTTAGTTTTGATAAAATTTGAAATGATGATCTAAGTTCTAAATCGCTAAATAATAAAGGAAAATTAAGTGATGAAGATTTTTATCAATTAACAAATGATTTTAACAATTATCCAACCGAAGTTTGACTAAAAGACAATAACATTTGAGAGGAAACAGATCAAGTTTTACAAATCTTAGCAAAAATATAACTTAAAGACTTGTGTTTCTGAGAAAACCATTTATTAAAATCTTTTATTACTATGACAAAGTGATAAAAGATTTTAATACTAAAAATTTACTTATTAATTTTAATGCTGTAAATGAAATTTAAAACAAATTTTTCGTATATTTCAAATGTTAAATATAATTTAACTAATATAAATTATATTTTAAGGAGAATAATGACTAAAAAATCAATAGAAATTTCTAAAAAAGAGAAAATTAGTAAGCAACAATTAGCTAACAAAATCTGAGAATCTGCAGACGACTTAAGAGGAAAATTAGATCCATCAGAATATAAGAATTTTATCTTATCACTTATTTTTTATAAATTTCTATCTCAAAAACAATTAGATTATTTAAATAATCTTGGTGATTATACACAGGAAGAAATAGAATATTTTTCAGATGAGAAGTTCAAAAATGATAATTTTAATATTAATGGTATTGATAAAGCAAAATACGAAGAAATTAAAGAAAGTTCTCAAAATAAACTGGGTTATTTCATTCAATTTAGATATCTTTATTCAACTATGACTAATGAAAAATACAGATCTAAATATGAATTAAATGCTGATAATTTAAGAAATGCAATTAATGATTTTAATAAATCCATATCTGAAAGCTCAAATGAAGCATCTAAAAAATTATTTGAGGATATTTTCTATACATTTACTAACGAAATGAGTAAGTTAGGAAGTAGTTCGAATGTCCAAACCAAGCAATTACAAGAATTAGCATATAAAACAGTTAATGAAATTCCAACCGATTCACAAAACTACGATGTTTTAGGATATATTTATGAATATTTAATTAGTATGTTTGCTTCAACTGCGGGTAAAAAAGCTGGCGAATTTTATACACCTCATGAAGTTTCAAGATTAATGGCACAAATTGTAGGTTATCATTTTAAAGACCGCGACAGAATTTCGGTTTATGATCCAACTTCGGGTTCTGGTTCATTACTTTTAACAATCGGTGATGAAGTGGAAAAATATATTAAGGATCGTAAAAAAATTATATATTATGCACAAGAATTAAATAAAGCAACCTTTAATTTAACCCGTATGAACTTAGTAATGAAAGATATTATCATTGATAATATTTATGTTAATAATGCTGATACATTAGAAATGGATTGACCTTTTGATCGTGCTAATAGAAATAAACAACAAATAGTAGATGCAGTGGTAGCCAATCCGCCTTATTCACAGAAATGAGAAAATAAAGAAAAAGCAAACGATCCAAGATATGTTGGTTTTGGATTACCACCTAAAGCAAAAGCCGATTATGCATTCTTATTGCATAGTTTATATCACTTAGATAATGAAGGGATTATTACGATAGTTTTACCACACGGAGTGCTTTTTAGAGGAGGACAAGAGAAAGAAATTCGTAAGAAATTACTACAAAATGGTAATATTTCTGCAATTATTGGATTACCAAAAGATATTTTCTTTAATACTTCAATCGCTACTATTATAATGGTCCTAAAGAAAACATCGGATAATAAAAATGATCGTAGTGTGCAATTTATTGATGCATCAAATTTATTTGTGAAAGGAAATAAAAAGAATCAACTTAAAGAAGCACATATTAAGCGTATTGCCGATACTGTAAATCAATATAAAGAAATTGAAGGATTTTCAAAAATTGTAAGTTTCGAAGAAATTGAAAATAATGACTTTAATTTAAATATTTCTAGATACATAGATAACTTTAAAAAAACAACAGCTTATGATTTATATGCCACAATGCATGGCGGAGTGCCAAATATAGAAATTAATTTACTTGATAAATATTTTAATGTTTTTAAAGACCTTAAAAATACATTATTTAAAACAATTAATAATGACTATAGCTCATTTAAAAATCCCGAAAATATCTCTGATGACGTAAATATTGATTTGAAAGTACAAGCATTTTTATTAAAATTTAATGAACTAAAGCAACAATACAGTGATTTCGTTCAACAAATAACAGATTCTCCAAAAAAACTTTTAAATCTTTCACAAAGTATTATTGAAAACAAAATAACAGATTTTGTCTTTAACGAAGTAAAAGATATTGAATTGCTAGATCAATATGACTTATATCAAATTAGCGTTGATTCACTAGAATTAATGAATGAAGATATTGTAATTATAGCTAATTTATTAAAAAACAAAGACTTAAGTTTAATTGTTAAAGATACGTTGAATATGCAATTAACTAAAGATAATAAAGTAGAAAAATGGAGTAGTGAAATATTGGATAAAGAATATTATTTATCTTGTAAATACAATGATGAGTTCAAAAATATCCAAATTCTACAAGAAGACATAAATACACTTAAAAGTGAAATTGATAGCATTTATGAATCAATAACCGAAGAGGAACGTGATGATAAACTATTCTCTTCAAAAGGATTTAAAAAATCAGAATTATTAAAATATGTTAAAAATCTCTCAAATAATTCTTCTGAAGAGTTAGAAGAATTAGATAAAAAATTAATTGAAGCAGGTGAAAAATATACTTCATTAGAAAAATTAGAACGCAAACTTAAAGAATTTTCAATAGAATTAGAAACCAAATCTTATCAATCTGTTTTAGAAATAACTGAATCAGAAATTATTAACAATTTACAATCTAAATGATTAAAAAAATTATTTGAAAATATCGATAATCATGCAAATAACATCATTGAGGATTTTATAAATAAATTACAAACTTTATCCGAAAAATATAATGAAACCTTAAGTGATATTGATAATCAAATTAAAGAACAAGAAACTAAACTTATTGAAATGCTTTCTGATTTAAAAGGTGATGAAGCAGATTTAAAAGGAATAAATGAATTTATTAAGATTTTAAAGGGTAATAATGAGTTCTAAAAAAGAAGATGTTCCCGCAATTAGATTCAAAGAATTCACTGACGCTTGAAAGCGGTGAAGCTTGGGGGATTTAGGAAATTTTAAAAGTAGTTCAGTAGATAAAGTTATTAGACCAAATGAAAATAAAGTGTATTTATTAAATTATTTAAATGTATATAAGGGTGAAGAAATAATAGAAAAAAATTTAGTATTTAATAGTGCTAGTTTAAAACAAACATATGAATTTGATATAAGAAAATCCGATGTATTTTTTACTCCCTCATCAGAAACTATTATGGATATTGGTTATGCTAAAACTGCATTAAAAACGATAGAAAAAGCAGTATTTTCGTATCATTTAGTAAGGTTTAGACCAAATTGTAATATATTTGTTGATAGTTATATTGATAATATAGTTCAAACTTCGAAATATCGACAAATTTTTCAAATTGAAGCACAAGGAGTACAAAGATTTTTTATAAGTCTAAATAATTTTAATAATATTGAAATGTGAATCCCCAAAATAACTGAACAAGGAAAAATAACTTCTTTATTTACTTCTTTAAATACCTACCTATCACTTCTTCAACGAAAGTACAATTTTGCAATTTTAACTGTCTTTGTGTTCAAAATATGTTTTTTTGACAACAAAATTATTGTATTTTATTCAGAAATGACTTTTGTTTGAAAGCGGTGAAGCTTGGGGGAAATTACAAATATTTTTACAGGAGAATTTGTTAATAAAAATTTACAGCGTGATAACTATAAATTTCCTGTTTATAATGGTGGTATAGAAAATACGGGTTTTTATAAAAATTATAATCAATATAAAGATAAAATAATTATTGCTGCCAGAGGAGCCGCGGGTTGAATAAATTATGTAGATTGTGATTTTTGAGCCGGAAATTCGGTATATTCATTGGATTCTATTGATAAAAATATTAATAATTATTTAATTTATTTATCTTTAAAGTACAAACAAAATGAATTAATAAAGAAATCAAACACAACAACAATACCATCTATTTTAATTACCCACTTAAATGGTTTTAAAATACATTTACCAAAAACTTTTGATGAACAAATTTTTATTTCAAATACATTTAAATTTATAAACTCCTACCTATCACTTCTTCAACGCAACAAAGTTTTTGTAATAATCATTGTAAAATTGCATTATTCATTAATTATTGTCATAATAATTAATTATTAATTAAAATAAAAAAGTCTCTAGTTAAGTAAATAAATGTTTGAAATTACTTAATTAGACACATTTTTTATTAAAATTTACACAAACATTTTCTCTAAAAGAGTTTCTTTAATGTTTTTTAACTTATCTAACTTACGTTGAAGAAGTGATAAATAGGAGTTTATATTGTTAAAAAAATTAAAAATTAATTTTTGTTCTGTTTTATTGAGGGGGATATTATGAATAATATTTATAACATTTGATCAGTTTATATAAATTTGAGTATTTCCTTGTGATTCGTTTATTACTTTTTTTCTATTTACAAAATTATTTAATAATATATATGAAAATTCATTATCAATTATTTCTGTTTTTGGTATCAATCTTTGTGTTCTTTGGTTGTATATAAATTTATTATTTTCTCCTATATACAAGCAAGAACCAATAATTTTTCCTTCAGAAGTTTTGTCATTCATAATCATAGCAAGATCACCTTTATTCAAGAGAAATTCTTTTGTTTTTTTATTTAAATCAATTCTAATGCCTTGATCTCTATAAACAAATTCTTCTGAATAATTACCAATATTTATTACATAATATTTTCCATATTTATTAAATTCTTTTTCTAAAGATGAACCACCTACAGAATCAAACAAATCACCCACGCTTCACCGCTTTCAAACGTCAGTGAATTCTTTGAAACGAATGCTTGGAATTTCTTGATTTTGACTCACAAACATCTTCTCTAAAAGAGTTTCTTTAATGTTTTTTAACTTATCTAACTTACGTTGAAGAAGTGATAGGTAGGCATTTATAGTGTTAAATATTTCGGCAATTATATTTTGTTCTAACTTACTCGGCATCAGAAATGTAATTTGTAGTAAATCATCTATGTTAAAATTTTCTCTTACACTTCCTTGTTTATTTAATTCAACGATTTTGTTAAATTTCTTAGATTTAAATCAAGTATATAAGAAATGATTATTAACAAAATCTTTTGTTTTAAATACAAAATACGATGGTCCGATTAAACCTTTTTCAACTCTCTCATAGTATCCAATGGAACCAACATTGATTCTAGATGGATTAAAACCAAATGAATATTGATCGATTATTTGCGAATTTCTTTTGTCTGCATTAATAGCTTTTCCACCATTGGAAAAAAAGGATTTTTGATTTACAAATCCTTGCAAATTAGAAACTGAATAACTTTCTAATTTAAGATTTTCAACATTTTTATTAAAGTAGGGAACAATAAAATCCTTTGCAGTTCACCGCTTTCAAACTCTCGGTACTTTTTGTCATTATCCAAACAAAATAAAAAAATCTAACCAATTAGGTTAGATAAAATTATTTATACGCTAATCTTTTATCGTGATTTTCTGGCGAGTAACTTTTAATAAATTCAGTCATTAAGTCAATGGTTGCTTGAATGTCTACCAATGATGCTACACCGATTGGGCTATGTAAGTACCTTTGTGGTATTGATATAGTCATAACTGATGCACCACCTGGTGCAAATTGTAATTCGGCCGCATCGGTTCCGCCGCCACCAGCAACATATTTGTATGTAGGAATATCTTTCTCTTTTGCAATGTCGGTTAGATATTTAATTAGTTTTGGATCTGGCAAAGTTCCGCCATCTTTGACTAATAAACTTACTCCGTTTCCACATACTGGCGTTCCTTCTTTGGCACCAGTTGTGTCGTGTGCTGCACCGGTATCAATTGCAAATGCGACATCAGGATTGATAATGCTTGCAGCAGTTCTTGCTCCTCGCGTACCAACTTCTTCTTGTACAGTACCAACTAAATAAACATCGCAGTTAAGTTTTAAATCTGCAATATTATTAGCGATAAATTCTAATACTGTAACTCCAGCGCGGTTATCCATTGCTTTACCACCGATTAAATTGTTAGCTAATTCAATATATTCTCCGCTCATAAACACTTTGTCACCGATGTTGATTTGTGCTTGTTCGACTTCTTGTTTGTTTTTAAAACCTAAATCTACAAATAAATCATCATTTTTCATTGCATTTTTGATTTGTTCAGGTGTTTGGATGTGAATACTGGTATGTCCAAAAACTCCTGTATATATTTTATTAGTAGCTGATGCTACAACAGATGCTTTTGTCCCTATTACAACACTAGCTCATACTCCACCAATTGGTGTAAGCATTAAATTTCCATTATCCTTAATACTACGCACCATATAACCTACCTCATCCATGTGTGCTGCCAGCATTACTTTAGGTGCATTTGCAAGGTGTGATTTTTTATAAAAAATAATTGAACCTAGTTTATCGCGTATAATTTGAAAACCAGATTTGATGTTAGCTTTTAATTTATCGACTATTGCTTCTTCGAAACGAGAAATAGCGTTAATTGACATATATTGCTTTAGCCTTGATGCTAAATTTTGATATTTTTGATCCATATTAACCTCCCAATTAATTAAGTAACTACTATATAAAAAAATCAGCATAAGGCTGAAATTAATATGTTGGTGCCTTAGACAGGACTTGAACCTGCATGGATTTCTCCGGCGGATTTTGAGTCCGCAGTGTCTGCCATTCCACCACTAAGGCATCATTTATATATTACATTATTTTTAAGAATATACAACTAAAAATATAATTAAATGTAATATTATGTTTTTTTATTTTGTTCTTATTTAGTTTGTTTTTAGTTAATTATTTATATAAATATTGTGAAATATTAATATAAAAGTTAAGGAGTAAAATGTGAAAAATATTTATATAATTTTCTAATATTTCACGATTAAGCTTAAAACTTTAGAACTTGAATTTTATCAAAAATCGCTATGTTTAGTGAGAATCTTTGTTATTATATAAAATTAAATTTGGATTATAACGATATCCGCGACCTTGTTTAGCCTCTTTTTGACCGTTTAAAAGTGTTGCATCTGCAGAAAAGGAATTATTCAATTTAAAAATGCTTTGGCCCACTCCGTAGTAATCTACAGGAACATTAAGTTCTTCAAATTCTTTAATTTTTTGAGCATCAAAACCTGATGAAACAACAATTTTGTAATTTTTGGCACCAACAATATCTAATGCTTTTCTTAAATTTATCACTTGATCTGGATTTACCCCATATTTAGGGGTTTGATTTTCAAACATTTTATCAACCATATTTTTTGATGTATCAATTCGAACTCCCCAAACCTTATTTCCTAATTCGTTTCAAATTTTAATTGAATCACCAATTACGTCGTTATTATAATCAACTAATGCAATAATTTTGTGCTTAGGAAAATTTTTATGAAATGCCTTTGTTGCCGCCACTACATCACCTTTGAAAGCCTGGATTAAAATATGTGGCATACTACCAAAAATGTTTTCATCATCTTTGACTGTCTCGGTAGTTTTTTGTGCCAAAGTTGACACCATTTTAATCCCACCAATATGTACAGCGATTCCGTCTACTTTTTGATTTATATAATGGTCTGCACGATCACCCATAAAAATAATTTCTTTGTTTTTGGCAGCAATTTTACAATGGTAAGCATTGGTCGCGATTGAAGTATTGCGTGCTAAGATCCCATCGATCATTCCTTCTCAAATTCCGAAATCTTGATAGTGACCTGTTAGTTCTAAAACTATATCTAAATTATTGATTTTGCTACCATCAGGTAGATATTTAATTTGATATTTTGATGTATCAGTTACTTCTTGTAATAAATTCAAAACTTCTTGCATTCCTGCCAGAATAGAATTGTCTTTACGCTGAAAAAATTGTAAGGTTATTATATTATTTGGTTTTTCGTTTTCTAAAATAACTTGAGTTTTTTTGAAATAGCTTGCAATATATTCTTCTTTAGATTGCATTTTTGCCCCTTTATATAATTAGGATTTTTTTGTTTTTTTCTGTGCCGAAAAACGAAGTGGTGGAAGTTTTTTTTGTCCTGGTTGTAAGATTCTTAAAACTTTTCTTAAAATAAAGCCAATTGTTGGTGCAGTCAAAAAAGAAGAAAGCACGATTATAATTATTAAAACAGATTTTAAATAAAAGTTATCACCAGTGTACCCTAATGGATTTCAAAAACTTATAATTGAATAAATAGCAATTCCGCGATCTAATTCAGTATTGAATTCATTCGGTATTACATTAGGATGGTTTTGATTTTCTGAGTTTGGTAAAAAATCAGCGGAAGTGAAATTTTTGAATTTATAACCAAAAATATATATTAATAAAAGAAAAATTAAGTAACAAATAGGAAAAATTGAATAACTTCATATTACTTGAGTACTAATGCGAATTCTTTTGCGCTCCCAAATTAGTGTAATAATTCCAAAAAAAGGTGCAATCGCATGTCAAACTAAAGTGCGATAAAAGTCGTTTCTACTAAAGTTACCACCGATAGTTTTATCGGTCAATCAACCAAACCAAAAAACTAAGACAACAATAATAATATAAACAATTCCGGCAAAATAAAATTTTTGTGCTTTTTTAGATTCTTTAAAAAAAGGAAATAATAAAATACTAATAGCCATTAAAACATTACAGATAAAGGTAAATCAATATGAAGTTCCACCTCATAAAATTAAAACAGCATTTGGTAATGTTGCGCGATAAATTGCACTTTTTTCATCGTGTGAACTTACTGAATTAGCCATTTGATTTATTTTTTCAAAGAAGTCTGGGTCATCTTTATAAATTTTATTAAAAACCTGTCAAGTACTAAAACTTTTATCACTTCAATCTCACATTATAATGCAAAGGTAAACCATAATCAGAAAAAAACCAATTAAGAAAGTTGCTCAGTCTTTTTTATTAAATTCTTGATAAGTATGTAGAAACTTCTTGAGTGTTTTTTTCATTTTAACCTCTTTTATATCGATAATGGAATTGCGATAGCGAGCACTATAATAAAAACAATTAATACAACTAAGATAACTCATTTATTATATTTTTTTAAATAATAATTGCGTCTTATTTTACAAAAAGCAAGATAATTAATCTTTAAATCCTTACTTTTAATACTATAGTTTTTTAATTGTTTTTGTAATTGAGTTATGGTTGTTTTATAATCTAAAGTTGATTTATTGGGTTTTTTAATTTTATAAATTTTTTGTAATTCTAGTGATATTAATAAATCAAATTTAGTTCGTAAGATCGCTAAATCTGTAGAGTTATCAATTTTCTTATTTTGTTTCACTAATAAAATCCACTAAAAATAAGTTGAATGTTTTTTGGTTTTACGCCGATAAGGTTTTGAATTCCGACTTGAATTTGTTTAATCAAATTTTTTCAGATGTTGTATAAATTATTTTTTAAAGTTGTTTTGATTTTTATGTCTAAGCATATTGTTAAATTTGAGTGGTCTGTTTCGAAAACAAGAAAAGGTTTTGAAGATAATTTTATACCTTTAAGGTTTGCAAAAACATTTTTAATAATATCTAAAAAAGCATTCTCTTTAACCACATAAATTTGGTCTGAATTAAATAAAACATTCACGTAATTTTGCATTTTATTCTTTACTTTTTCCTACATATTTACCAGATTCAGTTGAAATAGTAATTAAATCACCTTCTTTGATAAACATTGGAGTTTCTAATTCAAAACCTGTTTCAACAATTACTTTTTTTTGTGGATTGGTTGTTGTATTTCCTTTAACTGCATCAGGAGCAGATGTGACTCTTAATGTAATGTTTAATGGTAATTCAATGTCTAAAACTTCATTTTCAAACTTACGGATTTGAACTTCTTGTCCTTCTTTTAAGAAATTCATTTCTCATTCTACAACTTTTAATGGAATTTCAATTTGTTCATATGTTTCTTTATCCATTAAAATAATATTTTCGTTATCTGAATATAAATAATCGGTTTTTCTTTTGTCGATGTGTGCTGGTTTAACTTTGTCACCACCTGTATATGATTTAATAGTAGTAGAACCAGTTCTTAGATTTTTTACTTTTGCTTTGACGTTAGCTTGACCGCGACCTTGTTTTGAATGTTGTGCTTCTAAAACTACAAAAATTTCACCTTCATCTTGAAAAGTAATTCCAGGTTTAAATTCATTTACATTAATCATTAATATGACTCCTTTAATAAAATCTTTAAAATTTGAATAATTATGCTAATTATACTTTAAAATATATATTTTAATACACTATTTATATATATTGAAATGTAAAATTGCTTATACACTATTTATATTAAAACTAAGGTTTTTTTGGTGACAAATAACTGACATTTCTACAAATAACGTTTAATAAAAACAAGAAAGAACCTTTGATTATTCTTAAACTCGTGCATTTTGTTGATTAATATTAGTAGTTATGTTTTTTGGTACATATTTGGATAAGCTATCTTTTTATTTAAGTTTATATTAAGCACACAACCTTTGATGGATTTCTTCTTTGATTAGGAACTTTTTATATCAAAAATACAAAGAATCGTATAAAACTCTTTGTATTTTTGATTTGTTATTTAACTATTTCATAATAGTCTTGTTCAGTTTGTTTTATAATTCCCTGATATAAAAGATTGTTAATAACTTTTTTAATTTTATCTGATGTGTAATAAGTTTGTGATTTATTTTTGGTTCTCTGTAGTAATTCTTTAGATATGGTTATGTAATCACAAATATTATTATATTCAAATAATTTCAAAATGAAATATTCAATTTCTTTATCATGAATATCTGTAATTGTTCTACGATCAACTTCCTCAAAACTTTCGCGAAATTCAAAATTAAATTCAGGATAATTAGGAATAACAAATTCATCATCATCTAAGTAAGCGACATCTCAAAATTTAATAGTACTATATGCAAAATTTTTAATAGAACTATCAACGCTACTTTTATAGAAAAGTAATTTTAATAACTGATGATATTTACTTAACGGTAAGGCCCCGGTTAATTTGAAAATTTCTATAAGAATTTTTCTTTTTTCTTCTTTTGATAGAGAATTAACAAAAACGAATGAATATCTTTTAACAATTTTTTGAAATCCACTATAGCCTTTAAACACGTCGATTTTGATTTCTTCTATTTTTCTTTCTTTAATAAAGGTGTTTTCATCATTAAAATTTAGATCCATTTGGGTTTTCAAGGTAGATGTATGAGCACTATATTTTTGTTGTTTTAAATAATTAAGTTTATTTAAAACTTTATCAACTTCTCTTTGCGGATTCATAAATCAATCGGTAGATCAAATCCGGTGAATATTTCAACCACGATTTTCTAAAACTTGCTGTCTTAAACGATCGCGATCTCTAGAAGATTTTGATGAGCGATATAAAGCACCATCACATTCAATTCCTAAAATAAAATGATGTTTATTTTGGTGCAAGATTCCTAGATCAATCCGGTATCCAGATACACCTATTTGGGTACGTACATCTAAACCTTCATTAGTTAATCTATCATAAACTTCTGCCTCAAATTGTGAATCAAAATATTGTTGGTTAAAACCTTTATTATCACTTAAGTTATCAATACCGTATTCTGCGTTTTTAATAAATTGTTCTAAAATTGCAATTCCTCGTTTATTACTTCTAAATCAGTCCACTTCAGAGCTCTTGAAATTTGAAATAACAAACATTCCTTTTTTAGAACGTGTAATAGCAACGTTTAAACGTTTATAACCTGAATCGCTGCGATTTATCGCACCAAAATCCGCACTAAAACGACCAGAACTATTGCGTTTTCCTTCGATTATAAAAACAATAATATCGCGCTCATCTCCTTGTACTCCATCAATATTTTTGATAAAGAATGGTTCTTTTTTATTTTGTTTGAAAAAGAATGAGTATTCAGGATTCTCGTCGATAAATTTATCTATTCTGCGTTCCGCTATATCTAAGACATTAGTGTTAAATACCACAAAACCTACTGAATATTTGTCGTTATAAGTGCTAATAATTTCTTTTAATAAATTAGTTGCTTCATCCATTAAAAGATTAAAATCGGATTTACGAATATCATGATTAGCTGCGTATATAAAATTTAATCCTTCAAGTTTTTTAGGTGGTCTAGAGTTAGGGAAAGTCACCAAATCTTTATAGATGTTTTGATTAGATGTATAAATTAATTCTTCAAACAGAGATCTATAATGTCATTTTAATTTAATTGAACGGTATCTTGCGGCAACAAATGTCAGGAGTGAATCATAACCGGTTGATAAATCATCTTCTTCATCTACAGGAGCAACATAATCGGATTCTAAAACCTTTTCAAAATATGAGGTTGCGGGCATTTGTTCTTCGTCTCCTACAACAATTGCTTGTTTAGCACGAAATAGTGAACATATTGCGCTTTCTGGTTTAATTTGTGAAGCTTCATCAAAGATTACGGTATCAAACTGATAATCAATATCCTTAAAGAAAATTGAAACAATAGATGGAGATAAAAGTAAGCAAGGCTTGATATCTAAAATAAAATGATAACTTTTTTCAAAGACTTTTTTAAAAGGTAAAAAAGCCCGTTTTTTCATGCTTTCAGCTTTTAACAATCTAAATGCAGGACTATTATGAGTTATACTGATTTTTTGTAGAATGTTACTATCTAACTGTCATTTGATACGCTCTTTTGATAATTTTAAACTTTCAATATCTTTTTCTCTAAAAAGGTCTAAATTAGAACTTAAAAAAGCTGCTTGAGTATTAGGAATTTCGCTTCAAATTATGTTTCTTATAAATTTTTCATAATTTTTGCGTAAAAATATTTTATCAAAGTCTTTTTTAATATCACTGTTTATGATTGCTTCAACGAATGATGTTAATTTTGCATCAGTAAGTTGCTTGATTGCATAATTTAATTCAATATATGCATCAATTAAATAAAAATTATTTTTGAGTTCAAGTAATTTTTTATTTAATTGTGAAGCATTTAATACTTTAAAATCACATTCATCTACATTAAAAAAGGATCAAAAAGTTTGTGTTTGATTGACAAAGTTTTGTATTTCATCATATATTTTTATGAATTCATTGATATTAGTGGTGATATTGATGAAGTTTTTCGATGCTAGATTATAAAAGTTATCTATTTCTTCAAAAATATCTTTTAATTGAGTTAAAACAACCAAGTCATTCAATTTTGGATGTTCTAATTTTTTTCATAATCTATTAATTTCTTTTATATTCTCTTGATATATAACAGTTTTAAAAAATATTTGAGAAATAGGGGTTTCGTTATTTTGAAAATTATAAAAAGATTCCTCTTTAAGTAATTTTTTAGATCTTCATCAAGTGATTGAAAAGAATTTTTTTCAAGAATTTTCTACTTTTTTAAGTTTATAAGAAAATTTTGCTAAATCAATGTTTGATAATTCGTTAGAATCATTAAAATGTTGATTTAGTAATACTAAAAGTTCATTATTTTGTTTATTTAATTCTAAAATTTTATTTAAATCATTTTTAATTTCTATAAGGTGTTCTATACTAGTAATTTTAAAATTTTGGAGATTATTTTGTTGGTATAAATTTATATATTTTCAGATTAACATCACATCACTTAAAAAATTATCAGTGGGAACATCTAAAATTTTAGAAACTAAAGGCTTGATTTTGTCTAAATGTAGTATTAAATGATTCAGTGAATTTTCTATACTATGGTATAAATCTGCGTTTTTACTATCTATATTTAAACCATATCAAGGATTTTGTTTTTTATCAAAATTTAGTTCTTTATATGCTTTATAAAAAGTATTGATTAATTCTAAAATATTATCTAACCCTTGATTATCTATATCTGCCAAATTAATATTTTCAAATTCTAAATCAGGATAATTTCTGAGTTCATAAAAATCGCTGATATATTGATATAAATTTTGATTTTTTGGATTACGTTTTTTAAGTAAAACATCACCATATTTTTCTAATATTTCTCTTGTCTGTTGGTGCTTATAAATTACTAAATTAACTTTTTCATTATCGATTTCATAACTTTTACTACTTTCAATTGAATCAACTATTTCGCGCAAGATTACTCGTTTATCAACTGCTGCATCATGAATTGGAATAGCGTATTTTTCAAGTCCGATTTTTTTTAAATTGTTATAAACAACTTGTAATGCAGTATTTTTTTCAGCGACAAATAAAACTTTCTTACCACGTGCAATTAATTCGGTAATGATGTTAGTAATAGTTTGTGATTTACCGGTTCCGGGTGGACCTTGCAAAACAAATGATTTACCTAAAATAGCATTCTGAATAGCTACTTCTTGGGATGAATCTGAGTCTAAAACTTTGAATTGTTGGTGTATATCAATGTGTTCGTTGATGTTTTCGTTATTAATTTTATCGATATTAAATCTACTTAAATCACCATTACCTTTTAGACCCTCAAAGAATTCGCTTTCAACTATTTTTTGAGCATTTTTGTCTAAGTCTTCAAAAATATGAATTTTACTAAAGTTAAAATTAGAAATATAGCATCAATCAATAATTGCTCAACGTTTATCAACCAGATGCATTTTTTCAGTTATTCTAAATGTTAATTCTTGATACTTGTTATATAAATCATTATCAGATTCAAAATTTCAGTCAAATTCTATTTGATATTCTTCTTTTAATTTTAAAAATAAGGCTTCATTTTTTTGAATGTTAGATACATCATTAAACTCTAAATCTCATCCCCTACCATCTGATGATTTACTAAGATTTACAGGAAATAAAATTAAAGGAGCAAAATGCGCAATATCAGAGTTTACATCTTCATATCATTTTAATAAACCGACTGTTAAATACATTATGTCAATAGAATATTCGTTTCTAAAATCAGTAGCTTTCTTAGATAGGTTTTTTAGTGCGTTATTTAAAAAGACACCAAAAAATTCTGGATATAAACTAGTTTCCTTTAATTTTATGCGTTCTGATATTTCTTCTAGTGTATGCGGAGAATTGGGATTTGCACTATAGTCGTCTTCATCTTCTAAATAATAATCTTCAATATGAAAGGTACTTTTTGAACTTTCATCTATTAATGTTAAAAGTTTAGGTAGTTCGGGATAGATGATTTTTACTTGACTTGGATTTTTAGATTTGTAACTATCAATAACAAAATTAATACTTCTATTTTTGTTTGAGATGTCTAATAATTTGCGTTTTCAACTTTCAATATTGATATTGCTTAAATTTTCTTTTTCTGAATTCATTGATTCTCCTGACTTTGATGGTAAATTTGTTTTTAAAACATTATTTAATTAAAATAGCTTTTTAGTTAATTCGTGGGCGGAAAAATCTAAATTTTTCTTATGATATCACAAAACATTTCTTTTTTTTTTTTTTTTTTTTTTTTTTTTTTTTTTTTTTTTTTTTTTTTTTTTTTTTTTTTTTTTTTTTTTTTTTTTTTTTGATTTTTGTCTAATTTTTTTAAAAAAACCGAGAAGAAATTGTTGTTTCTGCATTTTATATTTATTTTGCAAATTCACGTATTTTTGTTGAAATGCTACGCATAAAATTTTTTTGTTCTTTTTTGGTTTATTTTTAATACTTGTGTTATATAGAAACTGAGGTAAAAATGAAAGAAAATATGCAAAAAATCAATCCAACAAAAATCCAATTATTTAAAATTTATAAAATGACTGATAAATTAAAAAAATCAATCAGCAAGTTTGCTTCATATGAAATTGATAGATTGTTACCAATTTTATATATTGGAGATGACATTATTTTTGGTGAAGTTAGAAATGTTGATCAAGTACAAGAAAACGAGGATGTAACAGATTTATATAACCACGAAAAAATGTGAGACTCAGCACTATATTATAAAAACTTTTATCGAATGAATTCTAAAATATTGAATGAATATATATATGAAGACGAAGAAACCATTTCCTTAGGTCAAGTTAGTGAAGTTAATGAGTTAAATATTTTAGATAAATTAAAATATTACTTTACAACGTTAGATGCAGATACTAAGTTAACTTATATTTATCCTAAAAAAAACACACAAAGTAAAAGTATTGTTCATTAAATTAATTTTATTTGCTAAAATTGATTTATGGAAATTATTGCTAAAGAAAAACAAATTTGAAATAAATTATGATTAAATGTAATATTAAAACTTATTTTTTTAGGTTTATTTATATTTTGTATTATTTCAATCCCTAGTTTAGGCATAATTAATCTAAAAGTTGAGCAAGTATCACAACTTGCTTTTTTATATTTTTGTGTAATAGTGTTATTTTTTATATCAATAGCCAGTTCATTTTGAGAGGGTTATTATTGAGAAAATTTTATTTTTGATTTTTTATCACCAAAATTAAGGCAAAAAAAAATAGTTAAATGACTTTATATATCATTGTTTTCGTATTTAATTGGCTCTATTTTTCGGATAGTTTTCTTAATTGGAATATATTTTGAAGACGGTTATTATCAATATAATTTTAAATTAGCAAGACGGAGAAAATATGGATTTTCAATCCAAGATATTGCGTTTGCAGGAATTTTGTTTTCTTTGTTTCTAATAATTTCGCTAATTAAAAATTTTACCGTTGCAAGAATTATTAACTTAGATTTTGAATATGTCTTTTATATATTGTTCGCATATTTTTTTGGTAAGTTTAAAGGTTCATTACTTTCATTTATGGCTGACTTTTTTGGATTGTTATTCGCTGGACGAATCGGTTTTTATCACTGAGTTTATGCTATTGTTCCGATAATAACAACGATAATGATTGGTTTTATCATTGATTTATTTAAAAAGAATCAAAATAAATCAATGATTGTGATGAATGTGGCGTTGATAGTTATTTTTGCTATCTTAATATATGTTTTTAGCACACAAGTAAATGATCCTAAAGGAATTAAAATTTCTAAAACTTTTGGAGTTTCAAGAATTTCATTAGTTGCTGGAATAATTTTAATGACTTTTGCAGGAGTTTTTATTAGTATTTTAATTGGTTTATCAATTTATTATCTAAAAACAAAAAACGATAGTAATAAGAAAAATCGCATCGGAATTTTAATTTTATCTTTCTTTTTAACAGTTTCAATAATAGTGGTAGCAAGATGAATCTGAGGACCATTTGCATTCATTAGATATGCTAATTTTTATCTAGGAAGAAATTATATAGTTAAAGATTATTATTTAGTCTTTATGACACCGATTGTAATTCGTTCTTTAATTTCAATTCCTATTTATATAGTAGTATTATTTGCGTTATTAGTTCCGCTGTCATTAATCAAAAAACATTATGCAAAAAAAGAAGCAGGAATTACATACTAAAAACAGGCTAAATATTTGTTAATTTTTAGTTAAAATTTGATAAATTTACTGGTTTTATTTTTTCAAGTTTTAGTTATATATTTGTTCTTTTATTATTATTTTGTTATAATTATAGAAATTGTTAAAAATTTTAGAAAGGAAAAATGAAATCTATTAAATTGCTATTTAAAAGCAGAAATGCAAAAGTAGATGCAAATAAGAAATTAAATAATAGTAATTCTGGTAAAGCGCGTAAAGTTTTATCAAAAATTTCTGGTGCATTTATGCTACCTATTTCTGTTATGTCAATTGCCGGACTTTTTTTAGGTATTGGTGCTGCGATTTTTACCGGTTCGCTTGATAAAGATGGTAACGTAGTAAATTATGCCTTAAGTGTGTTTGGTAATGCAATTAAAGCGTTAGGTGATCCAGTTTTCGCTGCATTACCAATATTATTTGCAACAGCCTTTGTCATTGCCTTTACTGATGAAGCCGGTGTCGGTGTGTTTGCAACCATCGTTGCGTTCTTGATCTTTTTATCAGTACAAAGCGTATTTATTTGAGAGTTTTATGAAAAAGTACCGACAAAGAATCTTGTCACTGGCAAGGTTACTAATGTTAATGATATTAAAGGATATATTGTTCTATTTTCAGGTGGAGGAAGAAACCCTGAAAGTATGAAAAATTTAATCGGTAATACACTAGGTATTCGTTCATTACAAACTTCGGTATTTGGTGGTATTGCAGTTGGATTGATGGTGCAATATTTATATAATAAATTTCACACAATTCAATTACCACAAGTTATTTCGTTCTTTGGTGGAAAAAGATTTGTTTCATTGATCGCAATTCCATCATCATTTGTGCTTGCTCTGATATTCTTGTTATTTTGACCTTGAATCGGAGTTGGTTTAAATAAATTTGGTGAGTCATTAGGTAAAGTACCGTATGGTTTTGAATCATTAATATTTGGTGTTATTGAAAGATCATTAATTCCATTTGGATTACACCACGTTTTCTATGCTCCATTATGATATTCAAACGCTGGTGGAGATATCAATAGTTTACTAACTACATGATATAATGCAGAAAGCGCAAAACCAGGCTTTGAAGCTGGGCAAAGTTTAATCACTTTAAAAGAAGCGGTTGCTGCAGAACCAAGTAAGTTTCAAGGTGATTCAACCTCAGCTTTATCACTTTTAAATTTTGGTTCTACAGTTGATTGAAAAGTTGGTAAAGATATACGCTCTGTTCAATTATTTGATTTTATAGCAAGTATAGGAATGAAAATAGGAAGATTTACCGACGGTAAATTTGCGTTTATGATTTTAGGGTTACCTGCGGCAGCTGCTGCAATGATTTTGGCGGCTCCAAAGGAAAATCGTAAAGTTGCCTTAGGGACAGTGCTTCCGGCTGGATTTACCGCAATGTTAACCGGGGTTACTGAACCAATTGAATTTACATTCTTATTCTTAGCTCCTTGATTGTTCTGAGGGTTCCATGCATTAATGGCCGGATTGTCCTTTATGTTTGCGAACTTAGCAAGTGTGCATATTCCACAAGCATTCTCAGGTGGGTTGTTAGACTTTATTTCATACGGAATTATTCCAGTATCAAAAGGAACACACTTCTGATGATCACTAGTTATCGGTCTTGGATATGTTCCAATATACTTTGTTGTATTCTACTTCTCAATTAAGAAATTTGATTTAGCAACTCCAGGTAGAGGTGGAAATACTAAATTATTCAACAAAGCAGATTTTCTTAAAAAATCATTTCATTCTAATGAAGAATTTAAAGACTTAGATATGAAAGCGGTTGCAATTGTTGAAGGATTTGGTGGTCTTGATAATATTACTGCATTTAATAACTGTGCTTCAAGATTAAGATATGATGTTAAAGACGTTTCGAAAGTTGATGTTGAGAAACTTAAAAAAGCTGGTGCATTTGGAGTTAAATTTGAAGGTGGAAATCACGCTCAAGCAATTATGGGTCCGGCTTCAGAACAGCTTAATGCAAAAATTAAATCTCAAAGAAGTTTAATTGCTAAATATGAAGCAGCATTAGTAAATAATCCCGAAGCTCTAGAATCACAAGTAGAAAAAAATCAAGAAAAATTAAATGAAACTCAAACATCAGTTCAAACCGAAATGCCGAGTGAAGTAGTTACATCTACTAAATCTGTTAAAATTCAAACCGCAGCTAAAGGAAAATTGGTTGCTTTAGAAGACTTGCGTGATGGTGTTTTTTCAGAAAAACTAATGGGAAATGGTTTTGCAGTTGAATTTGATGCAGAAAAAATTGGAAATGTTTATGCCCCAATTTCTGGTCAGATTGTTTCGGTGTTTCCAAGTAAACATGCTATCGGTATCACAAGTAAAGAAGGTGTACAAGTTTTAGTACATATCGGAATTGATACAGTGAAATTAAATGGTGAAGGATTTGTCGAATTCGTTAAAGTTGGAGACAAAGTTAAAGCCGGAGATAAATTAGTTGCTGTAGATTTAGAGTTATTGAAACAACATAACTTGCGTAGTGATGTAATTGTAATCATTCTTAATGAAGGAACAATGTCTAACTTTAGCATTGTTGAAGATAAAACTACAGCTGAAACTACCAGTGATTTAATTGGTAGAGTCAGATAAAAAAAGTTTGAAAACTTTTTACCAGCAGAGATGCTGGTTTTTTAATGGAGTCAGCAACATTATATTGGCCAAAGCAAATGAAATATAATAAAAAAGTCCCTATTGGGACATTTTCTTATTCTTTGATGGTTAATGTAATAGCATATTCACCTAATAATGTACCATTACGTGATAAGGTGTATGTGAATGAATAGGAGTTTTCTTGAAAATCTTTAAGAAATCAATGTGAATCTAAATTGATTATCTGATTTTTTCATTGATGATGGTCAATATCTAAATCAAAATTATAAACTTGATTATATTTTAGATATACCGAAGTAGAACCTGCATAAATATTAATTTCATTATCAGAAACCTCTATACGATTTCTTATTCCTTCTGACGGTTCACTAAAGGTAAATACTTGATAACCATCTTCATTTGTATATTCTAAATCTGCATCAAAGTCTACTACTCTTTCATCGTTATTTTGTTTTATTGTAGATTTAAAATTAATTTTCATTTTAATACTTTCCTAACGCTTTCTTAATAAATTCTTGACCAAATAAATAAATGGCTTTAGCCAACTCAGGTCCGTGTTCTTTCGAAGTAGTAGCTAAACGAATTGGCATAAATAATTTTTTACCTTTTATAGCTAAGTTTTGTGATGTTAGATTAATTGCGTTTTGAATACTTGTGATTGAAAACTCCAAGCTATTAGATAAGTTTTTAGAAAACTCTTGTACTACTTTTAATTCATCATCTTGAAATGTAATTGTTTGATCAACGTAATTTAGATAAATTGCTAAATCGTGCTTTAAATCCTCAAAAGTAATTGCAGATTGTTTGAATGTATCAATGAATAATTCGACTCAAGCATGGTCTTTATTTAAATTATTTAAGTTTAAAACTTCTATAATTTCATTGTTTGTTTTGTTTTTCATATATTGTTTTGAAAATCAATTCATTTTAGAAATATCAAATTTAGATGGACTCTTGCTGAGTCTTTGTGGGTCAAATTTTACAATATTTGTTTGTTTATCCATTAATTCGGTTGCATCCGCTGCAGTTCATCCTAATAAGGATAAAAAGTTAAAAATTGCATCCGGGAGATAACCTTCATTTTTATAATCTTCTATAAATTGTTTTAATGATGTATCACGTTTAGATAATTTTTTACCTTCCATATTAGTAATAATGGTGAGATGTCCAAATTGCGGTGTCTCTCATTTTAGCATTTGATATAAAGCAATTTGCTTTGGAGTGTTTCCGATGTGTTCTTCACCGCGTAAAATATGTGAAATTTGCATATCATGATCATCTACAACTACTGCAAAATTATAAGTAGGATATCCATCGGATTTAAAAATAACTCAATCACCTATATCATCTGAATTAAAACTAATCTCACCACGCACGATATCACTTCATTGATAAATTTGATTCTTAGGCATTCTCAAACGAATTGAATATGCTTTGATTGCATCTCTATGTTGTTTTTCGCTCTCTGAAATTTGTAATCATTTTGCATTGTAACGAAAACTAGGTATTCCTTTTGCATCGCTTTCTTGTTTTTGTGCTTCTAATTCTTCAGGTGTATCATATGCTTTATATGCATAATTTTGATTGATTAATCAATTTGCAACTTCTTGATAGCGTTGCAATTTTTCACTTTGACGATACTTACCGTATTTTAAGTTTGGTTTTAACGGAGATTCATCAGGGATAATTCCTAATCAAACAAGATTATCTAGTTGTGATGCCTCGCCACCTTCAACATTTCGTTTGATATCTGTGTCTTCCAAACGAAAAATAAAATCACCACCAAAATGTTTTGCGAATAAGTAATTAAATAATGCAGTTCTAGCTCCACCGATATGTAAATACCCGGTTGGGCTAGGTGCATAACGTGTACGAACCTTTTTCATTATTTCCCTTGTGTACTTGCTTTATTAAAATCATAATCTGGGTATGTAACACTCACACCATTTTTGAGAAGTCAGGTTTTAATATTGTTTCCGTATAATGTTGCTAATTTTTCTTTAAATGAAGTTTTTTGGTCTTTTCCACCGCCGTAAACAACGTCATATTGTGGTAAATTATAATCACCAAATGCTTGTTGGTAATCCAAACCAGATGAACGCAATGCAGTTGCAATTGTTACGTGTGAATTAAAGAAAGTTGAATCAATTAATCCTATTAATTCGTTCTTTTTACTACGTACTGGACTACCTGAGGCACCACCACCGATGTTAAAGTCACGTACTGCAAATGATAAACCTGCATTATAATAATGTTTATTATCATCAAGAGAATCAATTAGTTGAGGAGTTGGTTTTTCGGTATTTTTATTTGCTACAAACGGAAGCGCGATAAAGCGATCAAATACTCCTTTACGATCCATAAACTCACTTAATGAATTAGTAGTTGATAAAAATCCACCATTCTTAGCGTAACGGTTATTTTCTAGGTCCGCAACTTTATATAATGAACGATCCGCATTAGTTCATAAAGAAAATGAGTATCTAGCATTTTTGATAAGGTCTTCATTTTCGTATTGTGCATTTGGACCTTCTAATAAAAAGAAGTCTACTAAACCATTTTGAGAGTTTTGGCTTTTAGGAAAACCAATGATATATAATAAATCATAATCATTGACATCTTTTTTGTCTTTTTGACCGACAAAAAGTGGAGCATCTATTTTTTGATAACCTTCTTTTTGCAAGTAATCATAAGTTGGAATCTTAACTTTTTTCTCATCTGGTAAATTTGCATAATTATTACTTAATTCTTTTGCAAATTGCTCTGCTGAACGATTATATGAATCGATAATTTTAGTAGTATCAACTTCAAAGATTGCAAAATCGACCAATTCATTAGAATTTGCAACAGTATTGTTTGCAACTAATGATGGATCAAATTTTAAAAAATCACGACCGTCTACTATTACTTTGAAAGCTTCTTTATCAATTTTAAAGGATGTAAAATTTTGATCATAAAATAAAGGTTTTAAGGTATTACCAATAAATGAACCATTATCATTTAAACGAGTTAAACTAATATCAAAATTATCTCTAGAAGCTAATCCGTTTACCACATGGTAGTTAGTAATAAAATAAAATTTTGTTGGATATTTATTAGGATTATCTGGGATTTGATAATCTAAAATAGAAGCAGTTCCGGCATTTCCTTCTTTTTGTTCTTCTGCTTTTTCTAACTTTCTAAAATCAGTTATTGTATTAACAAAATTTATAGCTCTGTTTTTAACATTTTCATTTAAACCATTGATTGTATTCAGTTTATTAATAACTTTTTGTCGTTCCGATTTAATTCACTGAGTATATAAAACTGCTGATAAATCGCTATTATTTGCATCTTTTTGTCCTTGATAATCATCAATAAGTTGTTTTTCTGCCTCACCTTGGACTACATATCATGCCTCTTTGATGTTTTTAATTTTTTCAAATTCTTGTTTAATTTTATCTTTTGTTGCACCATCTTTTAGTAATTTAATCAATTCACCTAAATCAATGTCATAAACAAATGCTTGTGATAATAATTTTCTTTGTTGTGGATCACTAGAAAATTTATAAAAACTAATATTCATTTGGTAAGTTTGTTTAGCAAAATCTGAATATGATTGATTTACTAGCGTTCTAGCTAAACCGGTGTTATCTTCTAATTTTCCACCATGTCTTAAATTATCGGTTCAGTTGGAGATTACAATTGGTGGTCTTTCAGGAAGTTGTAAGGTTAATTTGCCGTTATTATTTACAGCGATTGTATAACCTTTTGAATGCAATTGGTCATAATTCGGAATATTTAATTTAGCTAATGCAGTGTTAATTTGTGTTTTTTGCGCATTAGTTATATTTGTGGTTTTTTGTGGATAAAATTTCTTGATTAAGTCTCAATCATATTGATATTGTTGCTGTGTTGTTAAATTATTAAAATAATTTTTTTGTGAATTTTTATCATTTGCAATTGCTTCTGGAATAAGGAAATCAGGAACATTTTGTTTTTGGAAGCCACTAATTGTATAGTTTTTAACAAAACCACCATCACCGAAAGCAAAGCTTAATTCTAAGGTACCATTTTTGTCATTAGCAATATGATTAATTCTTTTGAATTTTATTCTTGTATCTCTAATGGCAATAGTTATTAAATCCCTTGAAAAACCAAAATTACTTTCATTGGTGTTTGCAATGGCTTTTGAAGCCAAAATAGATGACTTATCAATTGGAGAGATGTTAAATAATTCATCAAAAGATTTATTAGTTATCAATTGTTGGGTTTTTGTATCATCATAATAATTATTTTGGGGACTTTTTACATCTTTATCTTTAGATTCATTAATTTCTGTTCTATCTTTTTGCAGATTTTTTTGTTTTGAACCTGTATCTTGCATATTAGATTTATCTTGGTTATTCTTTTGTTTTTGCTTATCAATCTGTTTATCTTCAGGTAATGAAGTTGGATTATTAGTTTTTGAGTTATTTTGAGTACAAGCGATTGTTATTATAGGTGTTATTAATGTAGAGTTAATAAATAAAAACTGTTTTAATGATTTAGTTTTTTTCAAAATTGATTTCATAAGACCTACCTATCTAATTTTGATTTAAATTATACCATATGTTAAATGCGAAATTATGACTTTCAAAGTTGATTTATATTTATTTGGTATCGAATTTCTATATATTAAAAAATCAAAAGTAAACTAGATATGAACTGAAAATGAACAAATTCAGTATTTTTAATTATGTTTAAAATTGTCTTAAATTTTATTTTTGTTGATATTTTTTTAAATTTTAGTGTAGTATAATATTATATATTTTTTTATATATTATAAATATCATTTTCTCTATAGGAGGTTAATATGAAAAAAAGAGTTCTGAAGATTAATTTAATTGTTCTAGGAGCAGTTTTATCAAGTTCTGTTGCCGGTTCTGTGGCATTAGCTAATTTAACCCAAACATCAGCTTCGATAAATTATGATAATGACTTAAACAGTGTTCCTGTTATCGATGCAAGAGATAATTTAGATTTAAAAAATGGAATTAACTCTGCAAAAGATTTTGGTTTAGAACAAAAATCAAAAGTAAAAGAACCTGAGCAACCTAAACCAAAAGAACCAATTAAAATAGTTGAACAACCCATTGAAGTAAAACCTATTGAACAAAAACCAAAACCGGAAATTAAACCTGTACCAATTCCAAAACCAGATCAACCAAAACCGCAAACCAAACCATCAACTCCAACTATTCCGGTGCCTCCTAAACCGGAGGTTAAGCAAGAAGTAAAACCTGTACCTGTTCCAAAGCCAGCTGTAATAACTCCAAAACCTGGAACAGTTAAACAAGTAGTTAGCACTGATGCAGGTACATTTACAGTTGAAACTCAACCGCTACCACCTCGTGTTGATAAGCGAAGCGATGTTGAAAAAGGAATTGTGAATCGTGTTCCATATGTTGCGGAATTAACGCCGGATATATCTAATGTTACTGTTACTGAAGCGAATATTAAAGCGAGTGTAGCAAACGGAGTAAAATCTTTGAGTCAATTTAATAAATTATGAACCGGAATTCCGGGTGATAGAAAATCAATTGGTGCAACATATTTTGATGATTACAAAAGAGATGGTAATGCAATCATTCAAACGCATCTAGATAATTCACCGAATGAATTAGATTTAATTTTACAATTATGGTTTAAATATAGACAATTGATTGAATCTGGAAATGCTAAAAAATATATGTTTGATTCGCAACAACAATATTATGAGCAATGATATAACATGCCTGATACATTAAGTTATATTCCACCTCGTGGTTATGATCGTACTACTTTAAAAGTGGGTCATTTATGAATTGCATTTAATATTGATGCAAATAAATTGACTGAAGTAGCACCAAGTGTAAAAGCTGATTTAAGTAAAGGTTTATATATTGGTGCTGATGATCGTAATACATATGTTAATGCACAAGGTCAAATTGATTCTTATACCAGAACTCCGATCTTTAACAAAGTAACTTCAGAAATTACAAGAAATAATACTCAAAAACGTGTGTTTGGATTTAATAGTATTTATAATAGACCAGGCGGACAAATTGAAAGTGGTGATATTCCAGGATGAACCAAGTCTAATGTAACCTCTCAATATGAAGGTAAATATGGATTTTCTAATAGTGATGGAATTAAATTTACACATTACACAAGAAATGCGGATAATAATATTCCAAGCAATAGAAAAGAAGCTACTGTGGTAACTGTAGATTTTGCAAATGAAAGCGGTTATCAAAAAGCGAAAGAATTAATACAAAAATTAGTTCAAAACAACGAACAAATTACCGGATATCGTTTTACTAACATCGGTTTAAGTAATTCAAGACAGAAAATTAAAGATATTTTATCGGTGCTCCCTCATAAATTACCATTATTAGAATTATTTTTTGAAGGATACAACACTGATGGATTAGAAGCATTACAAGATAAAGAAATCGATGAATTAGGTTTATATACTTCACAAAATTCTTTAGATGAACGTTGAGCAATTAATCCATGAGCGTTAAAAAATGTTGCATGAGTTAATACTCAAGATTACAATGTAAGTTTTGATTATGCAAAAAATGCTAGGGTATTTACTAGAATAACCTTTGATTCATTAGCTTTTGATGAAGAAGACTGAGTTAGCGAAGAAGATTTGACTAAAATTAATAACGGTTTAAGAATGGCATATGTAACCAGAAATAACGAAAGAATTTTTCAGGGTTCATTTGGTCCGGGTCTAAAACCTGACCGTAATGCGAGTGGAAACTCGTATCCAACTGGATTAGATTTATCAAGAATCCCGCAAGCTAAAGGTCTAAAAAATATGATTTTCTATGATGAGGATAAAGGTCAAGGTAGTTTAAGAAAACTTAAAAGAATTGTTTTATATAATAATTCTGAAACTTGAGAAACAGACACCGAAAATATGAATTTAGCACAATTTGATGCAATCCTTGATAAGCAAACACCAATGCCAAGATCTAAAATTATTTTCAGCAATGGTAAAGGAACCAAAAATATTTTAATTAAACCAAAAGCACAAGGCGCTACCTTAAATTCAACCGGATTAGCAAACTTATCAACCTTAATTAATTTCTCAAATGGAACTTTTTCGGGCGATAAATTTAAAATCTTCGTTCCAAATAATGAAGTTAATTTATATAACCAACTAAAAAGTGCTGGTTATAGAGTAGATTATCAAAGTAATAATTTAGAATTTAATTAATTAAAAACTTTTATCCCATTAACTTAGGGATAAAAGTTTTATTTTACTTCTGGATATGATGTTTTGTGATCAAAGTTATCGCCCGAAAGTTCTTGGCGTTTATTACGCATTTGTTCTCAAGAAAGTTTTGGATCTGCATATAAACTAACATCAATACCTGTTTGTAAACCTAAACGAATTTCTTCCATTTGCCAAGCATCAAATAACCCATTATTATATAAACTAATATCCAATCCAGTTTCTAATCCTTTACGAATTTCGTGTAATTGTCCTTGACAATATGAACCTAAATCACAACTTTCACAAAATTCAGGAAAACTTTCAGTTAGTTTTTGTTGCTCGTTCATGCGACCGTGGTATTCTAACAAGGCTTCTTTGTATTCTTTTTTACATCAGATGGCTAAATCTGAAAGTTCTTTTAATGTTTTGGTATTTTTATTACGATTTTTTTGAATATCTAATAATAAAGTTTTTTTAGCTTCGCGAGCTTTTTTAGTTAAAGTTGCATCTTGTCGTACTCATTCGAAATCATGTTTTAAAAAATTTTCACATGCATATAAGGTTTTTGCACACACATTTTTATTTTTATCAATAAAAACATGACAAAGAGAAACACTAGGATGTTTGCTTTCCAAATTTCGGATAATATTAGTATATAAATCATTAATTTCTTGTAAGGTAAAAAAATCAGTTTCTAAATAATAAATTGATTCTTCATCAAAAACTTGGTGTAAATCTTCATAGGAGATTTTATAAATTTCTGATGTATCTACAAATGAATCATGGATAAATAATCCTTTTCTGGCTTTCGGCACTTTGATTTCATGTTCTAATTTAGCGCGTTTGTGGTGGTATTTATTAATCGCACTACGCGCTTTAACATAGTAATAAATGTCTTTATATACATCTAAAAAAATTATGATAGGATGCACCCCAAAATTATTTTCAAGTCGATCAAAAGTAACTGATTCATAAGGCTTGAAAGGTTTAAGTGATTCAAAATGTTTTTGTACTTTTTCGTTCATAAATTCCTGCTTTCTATCAAAAAGAGCAAATTTAGCATATAAATCAACCCTTTTTGATACTTTTTATCTAATTTAATTATAAATTAAATTATCAAAGATTACAAAATGTATTAATAAATTTGAAAAAAATATGAAAAAAAATCAAAAAAAATCAAAAATTAATTTTTTATTTGATTTTTCGTTAAAAAAGTGAAATAATTAAACATAATTAAACTAGGAGGTAGTATTATGATAGATACTCAATTTCTACAAAAACAACAGGAAAATCAAAATATTAGTCAAATTTTTGAAACAGACGACTATTATATAAAAAGTGCAAGAAAAGAAATAGAAACATTTATTGGTTCTAAACTTTCATTTAAATTTTTAATTAAAGATATAAAAAGTTTAGACGACAAAAAAATTATTTTTTTACAATTTAATAGTTTTTATATAGTTATTGATGTGGAAACATATGAATCAAAAGAAATTACAAAATATGAGTTTAATCAATCAGATTTTATAGATAAAAAGATATTTTATTTACCTTTTTTTGGTTTAGTTTGAAAAAAAGCGATAGTTATGTAAAAATGGATGATAATCTAAAGTTAGATAATTCATTAATTTCAAACATTAAAAATCAAATCATCAATAAAAATAAGGAATTAAAAATAGATGATTCGAAATTTAAATTAAAAAGAGATTATTGGTACAAAATTAGTAATATAGAAGATAGGTCTAAATCAAAAGATATTTTTGATGCTTGAAGTGACGCTGATCCTAATTTTAGAGTTTCCAATGAAGTGCCTAATTCTTGGTGATTTAGAGCAAAAAATACAATGGAAAAAATTGGTTACGTTGAAGATGATGGAGTTGGTTTGTGTGAATATATAGCTTTATCAATGATGATTGAGTATATGGAAACTTTCGTAACATCTGGATTTATAACAAATAAAGAATATAAACAATATTTTAATGTGCCAAAAAGCGGAGAAAGTGGAAATGAAGCTATATTAAAACATAAATACTTTATGTATAATCAACCAAAAGATTCATTTGTATGGAAATTATATAAAGATTCTGGTATGTGGAAAAATGTGAAAAGTGCTTCATGAATAAACGAAATATTAATGACATTTTTAAAAAATAAAGAAATTAAAAATCATATTATTTCAGAATGAAGTGCAAGTTGAATACACTCATCGAATCCAGAAGATTTTCTTTTAAAAAACAATCTACCAGTTATGTTAGCGTTTGCAAATTTTAATATAGGACATAATGTTGTTATTTATGGATATGATAAAAGAACAAATAAATTTTAGCAAATTTTGGTTGAGGAAGTGAAAAATCGGCACAAAAATTAGTTTCAAAAAAAGATGTTTGATCGTTTTTTTCATTTGGTTATTGATATGGTTTCAAAACAGATGATACATATAAAAAAAATCACCCACCTAAAGACTTTTCGCACATAGAATAAAATGAAATATAATAAATTAAACAAATATTTATGAATCTCTTACCTTTCAATAACATTTTTTATTTTATTTATAACATTCTTTGCGTTATTTGTTAGCGATGTAACTTCTTTTACAAATATTTTAAGTGGAAATAATATATTTTTCTTAAGTTGGTCAATAGCATTTTATGCATTTATTATCTGATTCCACCTTATTTCATATAGATTTATTTTAGTAAGAAAATCAAGCTTGAATAAATTGCAAAAATTTCTATTTATTTGAGTACCACTTTTCATTATTTATAAAAACAAGGAATTATTAACTAAAAACCCGTTAAAAATAAATCAACCAAAAATAAAATTTTTATGATATGCTACACTTCTTTTTACGTTATGAATAATTCTATTCCTTTCAGTAGATTTAAGACCTCTATTATTTTCTAAATATCAACCTTTTATGGTTTCTTATTTCTTCGTGGCTTTTCCTGGTCTTATTTCAATTACAATTATCTCGTTAATTGAAAAATTTCTTAGTGTATAAATAATTAAAAATATTACTTTTTGTTTAAAAGTAATATAATATTATAGCATCGTTAGCTCAGTCGGTAGAGCAGCTGGCTCTTAACCAGCGGGTCGCAGGTTCGAACCCTGTACGATGTACCATTTCAAAATTTTGATCACTTTAATACAAATCAAGTTGATTTGTATTTTTAAATAGCAAAATTAACAAAAAATATATAATAAATCTATGTTAAAAGTTTATGTATGTGGGCCAACGGTTTATAACGATGTGCATATTGGTAATTTACGACCAATCTTAACGATGGATTTAATTTTAAAAGCTGCGAGAAATCTGAAAATAGACTTCTTTTTTGTGCATAATATCACCGATATCGATGATAAAATTATTCAACAAGCAATCAAAAATCAATGAAGCGAAGTAGAAATATCTAAAAAATATGCTCAAAATTATTTAGAGTTACTAAAAATTTTAAAAGTAGATACAATTTCTAAATTAGAGTATGTAACTGAAAATTTAGATGTTATAGAAAATTTTATCTTAAAACTCTCTAAACTAGGACATACTTACCAAAAAAACGGAAATGTTTATTTTAATGTTTTAAAAAATCAAAATAACTACGGTATAGTATCAAATCAAAAGATTTCTCATATGATTTTTGATGAAGAAAAATCCGAATTTAAAGAATTTGCAGCAGATTTTGTGCTTTGAAAAGATACAAACATAGGCGTAAAATATCCATCGGTTTTTGGCTTTGGTAGACCGGGTTGACATACTGAATGTGCTGCATTGATTGATAAAAATTTTAATGGAACAGAAATTGATATCCATGGTGGTGGTATGGATCTAACCTTTCCACATCACGAAAACGAAAATATTCAATATTGAGCCGCAACAAATAATAATATTACTAAGGAATGAATTCGTAACGGGCAAATCAATTTAAAAGGACAAAAAATGTCAAAGTCGTTGCAAAATATTATCTTAGCTAAAGATTTTTTAAATCAATATTCAGGCGATCACTTAAAATTAATTTTTTTACTTAATTCTTTAACTAGTAGCATTAATATAGATGACAACTTACTTAATAATGTTGATGTTTTATTAGCTAGAATTAAAAAAATCTTTTTTTTAAAACATCTCAACAACTCTAGTTCAGATTTTGATTTTAAACAACACCAACAAGCGATGCAGTTTTTATATCAACGTCAATTTTCGCATTTTAATAAATTTATTAATGATTTAATCAAAAACATTAACTTATATAAAAATTGCAATGATATTAATTTATTGTGTAAAATTTTCAAAGATTTAGCTTTTGATGTCGCTGATTTTAATTACCAAAGTCATCTATCAACATATCATCAATGACAAAGTTTACTGCAAGAAAAAAACTATGAACAGGCTGATTTATTACGCGCTGAGTTGCTTAGACTAAAGTTAATCTAAAAAAGAACTAAAATTATGAAAAACGCAAGGATAAATATGAAAGAATTATTACTGTGTGGGAAGAACACTGTTTTAGATGCTTATAATAATGGTATCAAGTTTAAAAAAATTTATTTATCTAAAGTAGAAAACAAACATTTTTTTAAAAATTTAGCGAATATAGAAATCAAAGACCTAAATTTTTTAAATCAACTCACTAATCAAAATCATCAAGGTTTTATTGCACTTATTGATGAAATTATTTGTAAGGATTTAAATTATTTAATTAAAAAGCAACCTAAATGTGTTTTAATTTTAGATCATATTCAAGATCCACATAACTTTGGTGCAATTATTAGAACTGCAAATGCTGCAGGAATAAAAGACATTATATTTGCAAAAGAAAAAAGCGTGGATTTAAATGCTACAGTGTTAAAAATTTCGTCGGGTGGTTTTGTTGGAATGAACTTTTATAAAGTTAATAGTTTATCAGCAAGTATTAGTCGACTCAAAAAAAATGGTTATTGAGCATATGCAACTACCTTAGATGCAAACGCTTTACCACACACTCAAATTATTTATAATACCCCAACAATTATTATTGTTGGTAACGAAGGAGATGGAGTAACAAAAAGTGTACTTTCGGTATGCGATCAAAGTGTTTATATCAAACAGTTTGGTAGTGTGCAGTCGTTGAATGTTTCAGTAGCAACCGGAATTATTCTTTTTGATTTAATGAATAAAATCAATGCAAACTAGGTTAAAAATTAGTGACCTTGATATAGATGTGCTTAATTTTTTGCAAATCAATAAAACGGGGTTAATCACTCAAAACCAATTATTGTTTGTTTTTAATCGCTTATATTTTAAAAAATTACAAAATTTATGTTATAAAATCGCTGGACTTTATTTTTGTAATGTTTTTAGCGTCGATGAACTAATTAATTCAGCCTATTATGAAATTTTAATTATTTTAACAACTAAGCGCAAAAGTAGCCGGGTTCCCTTTGAAAACTACTTTTGAGCCACTTTGAAGTTTCGAATTTTAAATACTTTTAATACTACCTATAATTCACAAACTAAATTTGAAACTAAAATTGCACATAATCTGATGAATTTAGCGAACTTACAAAGCAAAATGAATTGAATTCAGCAAAGCGAATTTCAAAACTATCGTAATCTGGCTTTCTTAGAAATCCAAAAACTTTTAAAATATCTTAATAATCAAGAACGTAAATACGTACAATTATTTATCTCAAACCAAGGAAATTTATATTATTCAGCATCCAAAATTAAAGAACTTAATTGGCAAATTAAACAAAAAATTAACAAACATCTTTAAAGTAAAAGTAGTTAAAGTATTTTAGCTACTTTTACTTATAATTTGATACAATAATATAAAAATTTAATATAAGGAATTTATGCAAAGAGCAGAAAAATTTAAGCAAACTTTAGTGCAATATCTAGAGATAGAAGCAATGTCTCGTTTTGAAGAACCTGTTGTAGATCAATTAAAAAGAAACATTGATTTAAGTAAGTTTAAAATTAGTCGTGATAAAATGGGGAGCGTCATTTTTCATAAACCAAGTAAAAAATTAAACGCTGTTAAAGTGATGATTGCTGCACACATGGATGAAGTTGGTTATATGGTGCGTATGATTGATAAAAATGGTCAACTCCTACTAACACCAATTGGTGGAATTTGAGCTAGTACCGTAATTGGGACTAAAGCGAAATTGTTAACCTCACAAAATCAAACTTTTCTAGGCGTTTTCGGTCATACTAGTATTCACATCCAAACGCCTGAACAAATCAAAAATGCAATGAAAAATGATGAATTATATGCTGATTTTGGCTTTAAAAATCAACAACATGCTGTTGATAGTGGTGTAGAAATTGGTGATCGTGTATATATGTCTGGTGAAACAGTTTATTTTAATGATCCGGATTTAATTGGTGGAAAAGCTATGGATAATCGTGCCGGAGTAGCAGTTTTACAAGAAATCGCAAACAATGTTGCTAATTTAGACTTAGATATTGATTTATATTTAGTAGGAACTGTGCAAGAAGAGGTTGGTACTCGAGGAGCGCGCACATCGGTTGCTTTGATTAATCCAGATGTCGCAATTGCTTTAGATACCACATCATCACATGATACATTTGGTTGCATTCCAGGAACTACAAAATTATTTGTTGGTGTTGCGATTCGAGTTAAAGATGGCGGAACTTTAATGGATCCAAAATTAATAAATTATTTAACTCAGCTTGCGACAAAATACCAAATTTCTGCTTATAAATTTGTTGCAGCCGGTGGTGGAACTGATGCTAAAGAACTACAATTTGCACCCGGCGGAGCAGCTACTGTTACAATTTCGCTACCACAAAGATACTTGCATAGTCCTATCGGAGTTTGTGCTATATCAGATTTATTAGCCGCTAGTGATTTATTAATCAACTTTATTAAAGACTTTAACAACGAAGAATATCAAAAAATTAAGTATAATTAATTAAAAGGAGTTATTTATGGTATCAATGACTACTCTAGCATTTTCATTAATGATTATTTTCTTATGTATTGGTGTTGCCTTGGCAGCGGCTTTAGTTACTTTTTTTGTAGCAAGAAATATGTTTAAAAAACAACTAAAAGAAAACCCACCAATTACTGAAAAGCAAATTAGAATTATGTTCCAACAAATGGGACGTAAAGCAAGCGAAACACAAATTAGACAAATCATGCGTTCAATGCAAGGTGATGATAAAAAATAATTACTAAGCATCAGGAGAGTTAAATGGGATCGTTTTTTAGATTCAAAAGTTCCATTAAGAATTCTAAAATAGGTTTATTTTTTAGAAAATTAAATAATTCAATAAGAAATTTATCACAATTAAAGTACCTTTTAATTGTGTATTTTCTTGTGGTTTTTTTATTTAGTTTACTCTTATGAGCTCCCTTTGCTCACGCAAATCCACAAACTGATTGATATTCATTTAGAAATTATATTAATGCTGTTTTTACTACAGCTAGTGCTTTTTCAGATACTGGTTTAGTTGTCTATGATACTTTTAGTTATTGAAATACTTTTGGTCAAGCAATTATCGCGATCTTAATTTTATTAGGCGGAATCGGAATCTTTGCGTTAAAATTCTTTATTATTAATTACATCTTTCGCCGTAGCATGACATCGATTGGTAATGTGCAATTGTTGCAAAATGAGCGTGGCGGTTCAGATGTTAATACTACTATTAAACTAGTTTTATCATCCGTTAAGTTTTTACTTGCTGTAATTTTGATCTCTGGTTTTGCGATGTCTATTTATTTTTATTATGTTCCTGCAATGCATACTAAAGGTGTTGGGGAATATTTAAAAGGTTCAAATGGAGAACTTGGTTATATCAACTCACAAGGTGATTGATCTATTGCGTTTCGATTTGGCTTCTTTCATACTATTTCAGCAATCAATAATGCTGGTTTTGATATCGTTTCTGGTAATTCAATTATGCCTTACCAACAAAACTATGGTCTACAAATTTGAATTATTATTTTGTTTGTGATTGGTGGAATTGGATATCCGACTATTTATGATATCCATGAATTTATCATACACCTCTTTCGTAAAGAAAAACGCAAACATCGTTTTTCACTATTTTCCAAAGTATCATTAATTTCATATGTTTTATTATTTTTAGTTGGTTTAATTTTTGCATTAGGTTTTGAACTATCATCACATTCGCAAACATCATTGTGAAACAAAATTTATCTCCCTGATTCTAAAGTATATTATAATAGCTATCAACAATGAATTCAGATAACAAATAAAAATCCTGAGTTGCTAAAAGTTTTAGAGGCAAAAAATGCAACTAATTTAAATGCCACCGAAGCTCGTTTGTATAATATTCTACAAGCCAGAATCAAGGATAATGATCAACTTTGACCTACTTTACAAGAATATATCAAACAAGGTCCAATGTATGGAAATTGATTTGATCGGACTTTTGCAATTATTTTTACCACGTTTTCAACTCGCTCTGCAGGATTTGCAACTGTAAATATTCACGATTTTACTACGAGTACAACTTTAATATATACCATTTTAATGTTTATTGGCGCAGCACCATCTTCAACAGGTGGTGGTATTAGAACCACAACATTTGCGTTGTTAGTAATGACTACCCTTTCGGTATTGTTAGGGCGCAAACGCGTCAGAATGTTTAAGCGGGCAATCGAAAAACGTACCGTGTTTATGGCAACACAAACCTTTATTTTAGCGTTTGGTTTGGTAATTATTGTGAGTTTAATTTCGTTTACATCATTTGATACACACGGAGGAACAATTGCAACAGTGAATTTAGTTCAACAACAAAATCAACCGGTATATAATTCAATGCATATTATTTTTGAAGTATCGAGCGCATTTGGAACCACTGGTTTAAGTAGTGGAATTACTAAAAACCTTAATATTGCATCCAAATTAGCTTTCATTTTAACTATGTTTATTGGTCAATTTGGAGTTTCATCAACACTGCTAGTGTGAAAACGTAAAAAATCTAAAGATCGTAACTATGAATACATCGATGCAGATTTGGCAATCGGTTAGGAGAAAATATGAAATATAGACAAAGTAAAGACATTGCTGTAATCGGTTTGGGTCGTTTTGGTTCAGCGGTGGTAGATGAGTTAATTAAACTCGGTAAACAAATCACCCTTATCGATGATAGTCCTGAAAAATTAAAATTATATGAAGATGATGCGCAACGACTAATTGTAGGTGATGCGGCCGAAACTAAACTCTTAAGATCAATTGGTATAGAAAAAATTGAAACTGTTATTGTTGCAGTTCCTGATAACATTGAGATTATCGCTTCATTATTAGAAATGAATGTCAAAAATATTATCGCACGTGCTACATCACGTCGTCATGCTAGAGTATTGCGTCAAATTGGAGTTAGTGTTATTATTCGACCCGAACAAGAAGCTGGAACGCGAGCTGCATTGATTGCCTCAAATCAAAAATTTATTTTATATAGCAATGATTTACAAGAGCTCGGAAATGGGTTTGTGTTAGGAACATCAGAAATTAAAAATCCAAAGATTTTTAATATGACAATTAAGGATTTAAATTTAAATTCCTATGGAATTACTATTGTTTTAATTAAAACTAATAATACTAAAATTCGTCCTACCGGAGACACCGTTTTAAATCCAAATGACCAAGTAACTGTTATCGGTGAAATAGATAATGTAACTGCTGCTTTTGAGTGATTTAATAATGCTGATGAATAACAAAAAACGATGTGGCTATTGCTACACCGTTTTTTATTGCGATAAGATTTTAGTTAAATTTAAACTCTTATCAGAGCTTCTGATTTCATCGTGGAGGTGTTTAATATCATTAGTTTGTCTTATATTCAACATCTCGTTTAATTCTCTAATTGTGGAAGCTCCGGCAAAATAAAGTTTAATATTATGATCCTTATTTTCTACAAAACAAATACAAAGCGTTAGTTTAATCTTTGAATTCCTATTTTGCTCAATGTATTTTTTATAGCCATTATAGAGATTTTTTATTTTATCAAGTTCATTATTTGAATGGTATTGTTTGATCTCTAAATAAATATAATGATCATTATTTTTAAGAATAAAATCTGGATATGAATTATAAATCTGTGGTTCATGAATAGTTAAATATTGAATATTGATACCTATATTAGCTGGATTTTTAGCTCAAATCTCTATTTTTTTATCTGAAAATTCAAAAAAGTTTTGCAATTTTAATACAAAATCTTTTTCAGGTTGAGAATCTAGGAAAAACGTAAGCAATTCATCTTTTTTCATCTCTTCATAAGCAAAATTATCTTCGTTAATATTCACTATTTCTTTTTTAACTGTGCTAATTTGAAGTGGTAATTCTTTGTTTTCAAATTTGAAGTTGATGCTATTGTTATTCAATTCTTTTTGTAGTTGTTTAAGATAATACTCTTTAATTTCATCCACATAATTAATGAAGAAAATATATCAAAATAAAGTATCAGTGATTTTGTTTTTTAGGTTATTTTGATAAAAGTTTTCTAAATATTTTAAAATTTCAGATGTTAAAAACCTTTTGTATTTATCAAATAACTTGAAATTAAAAGTTTCTAGCTCAATCAAGTTATAAATTTTAGTATTAATAAATTCAATTCCGCCATAATTTTTACTTTTAGCAATAATAAATTTATTATCATTTTCTTTACCTATATTTAAATTTTCCATATTTTCAAAAACTTCAGTATTGAAATATGCTTTATTTTTAAATTTTTCGATTCAATATTTGCTAAAAACATTTTCATCAATAATTTTTTCTTTATATTTTGTTTCAATATTACCGATAATAAATTTTTGATCTTGGTATTTGTTTTTTAGTTTGAATGATTTAATTTCTGTATCTTTGATATCTATATTACTATATAAGTAATAGTTTTTAGCTACTGAAATATCTTTAAATTCATAATTTGGATTTGGATTTCTTTTAATTCTACCGATAGTTTGGACACTTAAATTATTTGAGCTTACATCTCTCAACTGAACTAGCATACAAGCTCTTGGAATATTTCAACCAGTTGCTGGACCTATTTTAAAAATAACCACATCAATGGGTGAAGAATCTTTAGAAATATCACGTAGTGAATAATTTTCTTTGTGTCTTAGGTTGCTTTCTTTCTTATTTTGGTCAAAATACTTAACTCAAGTTAAGTTGTTTTTTTCTAAAATTTTGATAATTGAAGCTAAGTTTTTTTGGAATTTTTCATTTTGTTCTTTGTTAGTAAAACTATCGTTTTCAACTTGAATTAACATTGCGGGATTAATTCCATATAAACCGGGTTCTAATTCATTATCATTATAAAGTTTTTTGATTTCTAAAAAAACTTCACAAGCTTTTTGGAGGATTGTTTCATTATCAATTGTAGTTAAATGTTCTAATCCTGCGTTATATTTTTTATATGACTTTAATAGCTTAATTTCATCAGTTTCTAAATCTTTTTCACTAAGTTCAATGCATTCGGCACTTGTATCAGGTGTAGCTGTCATTTTAACTACAAAATGTGCTGCCTCTTGTATAGATTTTTCAAAGTGTTTCTCATCCTTATTTAGGGTTATTTTAGAACCGATATGTGCTTCATCTCTAATGTAAATTAGTTTATAACCTGTCAATCTAATTTCAGCTAAAAACGCATCAATTGAACCTTGTTCATATAAAATTGATTTTTTTCGAAATGATGCTCCACCCATTATATAAACATTATTTTCTTTTGCAAAAAATTGATAATTTTTTTCAACTTTAGAGTTTTTGTTTATATTAGATGGACTTTCAATTCTTTGGATTTCAATATTTTTATTAATAAGATGTTGACGATAAATTTTAAAACTTTCGTGCATTTGTTTTGGTAATTCAGCGCTAGATAATGTAACAATAACAAAAACTAATTTTTGATTAAATTCTTGTTTGCTTCATTCAATTAATTGATTTATATAATTAAGCATCATAAAAGTTTTACCAGAACCGGTCGGTGCTTTAAAGAAAACAGAACTATTTTCGTTATTTAAAAGACTATTGACTGTTTTTTTAAATAATTCATGGATAACATTTTCTTGTGAATTAGTTAATTTCATCTTCGTCCTTTTTTAATTCTGGTTTTAAAGAGTGTAATGAGTTTAATAAATTAAGATATTCATTTGGGTTTTGAAGGTTAGTTTTTATACCAAAATCATTTAAAACTTTAATTAATTTGTTGATGATTGCTCTTATATTATCTTTATTTTGAAATAAAGATACATCAATATGTTCAATATTAAAGACATCTAAATTACTACGATAAGGTTGATTCTTTTTGCCTCATTCAAAGGTTTCATCCTTAGTTCCTTTGCCATGATTGATACGATAAAGTCTTTCATAATTTACATCAAGACCGATATTATTTTGATTATTTGTAACAAGTGTAAAAGTACGGTTTCCCCCATCTTCTCTATTTAATTCTAATACAGCATGCCCTGTGGTTCCGGAACCGGCAAAGAAATCAAGTATACGAGTATCCTGGGTTTTTTCTACTATTTTAATTAAATGTATGATTAATTCTACAGGTTTTGGGCTATCGAAAACCTTAACATTAAAAATAGATTTTTGTTCTTCAGTGCCCACAGAATTCATTACATTATTAATTATATTGGTGTATTTTTCAGTTCTAATGGTGTTATTATTATTGTTATCTACAAATTGGTATTGTTTTGTAAAAATTTTATTATTGATTACTTCTATGAATTTATTTTCAAGACCTCATTGTAATTTTTCTTTACTTCATCTTCACCGCCAGTCTTTTAGTGCATGCTTTCCGCTTTGCCTATCAATTCATCTTTCTTTCGAACCACCGGCATAGTATTTCTTACCATCTATTTCTATTTCATAATCCAAACCTGATGACCAAGTAAGTGATGCCATATCCAATTGCTTTCTTTGATACTTTCCACGTGTTTCAACAAATTCATCAGTGTATTTATATCTAGATTCATTCCGTATATCTTTTTTAATTTCATTTATTTTCAGTTTATCAATATCTTTTGCATAAAATAAGATGTATTCTGTTAATTGTCTAATGTATTTTGTATCTGCTCCAGAACCTGAATTTTTTTTCTGATAATTTAAATTTACAACAAAATTCTCTTCCCCAAAAATTTCATCCATTAGCACTTTTAAATATGCTTGTTCACTATCATCGATTGAAACAAAAATAACTCCATCATCTTTGAGAAGTTCCTTAGCTAACTTTAGGCGTTCGTTCATTAAATTTAGTCAACCATTGCGTGAATATTTATCGCGATATACGAATTTGTTTGCTGCAACATTTTCTTTGTCATCTGCGATACTATTACCATCGTTTTTGCTTGCTTCGGTATTGTAAGGAGGATCAATATAGATTACATCATATCTAGCCTCAAGGCCGAATCTCTCTCTCTCTCTCTCTCTCTATTACTATTAAGTTCTTTAATGCATCATAGTTCTCTCCTATGATTAAAGTATTGTTATATAAACTGTCATTATCACTTAGTTTAAAACTTTTGGTTTCATCTTTTTGCAACAATGCGATTGCTTGTGTATTTGATTCAGGTGCTGCATCAAAACGAAACCCAGTTTTAACTCTTTGGATGATAAATTGAAAGACATATTCTAAGTCTTTATCTTCAAATTTTTCTAAAATTTTGATTGCAAGATCTCTTTGATCTGCATTAAGTTCTTTTGATGAAATTTCATCAAGTTGTGTTTTAAATTTGCTTAGTAAACTCATTTTTCCTCCTTATTTTAAATTTACATTATTAATATTTTATCATTCGCAAAATAAAGCAAATGAACATTTTTTAAAATCACTTTATCAAACTACAAAATATTTTTTAACTACCTTATTAAATAATCAAAAGACTAAAAATGAACCAATTAAAAATAAAAATTAAGAAAAAATAATTCATTTAAAAATTTTTTTAAAATTATTTAGGGTGCTAGGGTAATTGGTGGTAAAATTGAGTTAGATAGTGGGAGGAAGTGGTAATGTATGGACAATATACACGGAACCTCGATGATAAAAATCGTGTAATTTTACCTTCGGTGTTTCAAGGGACATTGGGAAGTACATTTATGGTTAGCATCGGGTTTGACGGAAATGCAGAATTACGAAGTATAACAGACTTTGAAAAGTATAAGAATATCATCGAATCAAAAAGTTCATTCAATCCTGAAGTTAGAATGCTTGCAAGATTTATTCTTGGTAATTCTTTTCAAGCGAGCTTAGATTCAGTCGGACGTTTTAGCATTCCTAAAAACATTACCTTAGATCTTGCTATCAAAAAAGAAATCACATTCGTTGGTGTTGGTTCAGTTGTAGAATTATGAGCCAAAGAAAAATTGGATACATTAAATAATCAATACAGTTTATCAGATATGGCAAAACTAGCAGAAAGAATTTCGGAAAAATAATGCTACATTATTCAGTGTTATTGCAAGAAAGTATTGATGCTTTAAATATTCAACCAAATGGAATTTATGTAGATTTAACAGTTGGGATGGGCGGACATTCTGAAGTAATCTTATCAAAATTAACCACTGGACATCTGTATGCTTTTGACAAAGATGACTATGCTATAGAAGTAGCTAGACAACGTTTGACAAAAGTGTCAAATAATTTTACTTTAATCAAAGCAGATTTTAAGGATATTAAGTCACGATTAAATGAATTAGGTGTTTATGAAGTTAATGGAATTATTGCGGATTTAGGTGTTTCCTCACCTCAATTAGACCAAGCACAACGTGGATTTAGTTACAACAAAGACGCACAGCTTGATATGCGCATGGATCAAAATCAAAGTTTATCGGCTTATGATGTAATCAATAATTACAATCAACAACAATTAAGCGAAATTTTAATTAAATACGCTGATGTAAAACTTGCTAAACAAGTTGCGAAAGCCATTGTTAAAAATCGTCCAATTGCAACAACATTACAATTAGTTGAAGTTATCAAAAGTGCGTATCCAGCTGCTTTGTTGCGACAAAAAAATCCAGCTAAAGCGGTCTTTCAAGCGATTCGTATTGAAGTTAATGATGAAATGAATTCTTTACAAAAAATGTTAGATGAGGCAATCGCTTTATTAAACAGTAATGCTGTTTTAACGGTAATTACATTTCATTCCATTGAAGATCGTATTGTTAAACAAACTTTTGCTAGATTAATTAAATCAACACATCCTGCAAAATTACCAGTGCAAGAAACCAGACAATATTTCACAAAATCTATCTTACCAACACAAGCAGAAATCGAAGTAAATCGACGTTCAAAAAGTGCAAAATTGCGAAAATTAGTTAAGCTATAAATTAAGGAGGAGTATATGAAAATGTTTATTAATTTTGTAATAAATATTAATAATATATCCTTTTCCTTAATTAAAAATAACTCTAAAAATTACACTCGTGCGGCTGAAGATGAAACATATTTTTATAATAAATTTTCACAAGCAACGCAGTTTATTGATTTTAAACTTAAACATTTGTTAAATTTATATGCTAAAGAACATCTACATTTAAATTTAGTTTTAGATGAAAAGCTTTTTGAAGAAATTTCATTTTTAAATATCCAAGAAATTAGCATGGATTTAGCTGTCAATCAAAATCAAAATTTTCATACTTTTTTAAAGGTAAATTCAGAGACATTTATTTTAAACACTTACAACTACCAATTTAAAACAGATCACAACGGAATTATTAAATCATATAATTTTTTTCCGCTCAATAAAGAATATCAAAGTGTTACGACCCTCAAAACACAACTTCAAGTTAAAACAAATTTAGAAATTGCACTATTTTTCGAGAGTTTGACAAGCTCACTTACAGAATTTTTATCAGCAAACCATAAAAATACTTATTTACTGAATATCAAACAACAACTCTTAGCACAACAACTTAAGAATCAAACCACTAATAATTTATTAGTTAATATTGATGAAGATAACCTTTTTATTAGTTTGGTTAGAAATGGTTATATCCTCAAGATGATTAAAATTAATGCTGGTATTAATATCATTTATAAATATCTAGATAACTTTCAACTTAGTAAATCGGTCTTTTATGCGCGCTTAAAATACGTTTTGAAAACTATTTTAAGTAACGAAAATACTGATTTAGATGAAATTAATCAAATCATTTTAGAAAAACTTCAAAATTTTAGTAGTTATTTAAACAAACAAATTACTTATTCTTGAATCGGGTTGACTCAAGAAAACTTACGTTTATTTATTTATAGTAAATTAGATTTTTTACTCTCATTTTTTCATAAAAAAGTCCTTTCTGAAAAGAATGTTATAAATTACGAAATTTTAAATTGACAAAATCTGTTAATTGAAAATTTCAATTTAATTCATCATTTAGATATTTATGCATCAATCGCAGTCTGAACTGCAAATAATTTTGCTAAAGAAGATAGTAGTCATTTACAAGTTTTAACTAAAGAAATTGAACTTTCAAATACCTCCAAAGTAATGATGTGAAGAAAAATTAAAAATTGATTTAAACAATAGAGGTTAAGATGCAAGAAATTAATTCACAAATGTTACATAATCAAAATATTTCCGTAAAAGTTATCGGAGTCGGTGGATGTGGTGGAAATGCAATTCATTTATTACAAGAACATAAAATTCCTCATTTTCAATATTATATAGCTAATACCGATTCACAAGCATTGAATAATAATGCTTGTGAAAATAAACTTTTATTAGATTGCGATAATAAAGGTTGAGGAACTGGTAATAACCCTGAAATTGGGAAACAAGCAGCCTTAGCAAATACTGAGGCAATTCAACAAGCCTTATCCGGTGCGGATGTAGTGATTATAGCAAGCGGATTAGGTGGAGGAACCGGAACCGGAGCGACTCCTGTGATTGCTGAAATTGCAAAGAACTTAGGCGCATTAGTAATTTGTGTTTTAACAACACCTTTTAGTTATGAAGGTCATAGAACACATCAAATTGCCAAAGACGGCTTAGTAAACATCATTCCACAAACTGATTCATATTTTTTAGTTTCAAACAGTAAAATGGAAGAATTGTATGCTGAAATGCCAATTTCAGAGTTATATACTTTATCAAATCTTACTTTAAAAAATCTTTTACAAACCATTAATGATATTATTTTTGAAGTTGGTATTATTAATATTGACTTTGCTGATATCAAAACCGTTTTAAAGGATGCAAAATTAAGTTTTATCGGTGTTGCAAAGGCAACAGGAAGCCAACGAACAGAAAAAGTCTTAAAGAAAATTTTTGAGCACAATTTAGTTGATTATCAAATTAAAAGTGCACAAAAAATTATCCTTAATATTGATGCTGATTGCAAAACTACTATTAGCGAACTCAAACAAATTCATCATAGTTTGTTGGAATATTTACAAATTTCAAGTGATGATATAGAAATCATCTCAGGTTTTTCACAAAATTTAACAAGCAATGAATCCATTAAAATCTCGATGATTATTAGTGGAATTACAACAAAAAACAATGAAACTACGATTCAAACACAACTAATGAGCGCACCAGATATGATTGACGAATCTGTTTCTCAATCACAAATTTTACAAGATACTAATCTAGAAAATACAAATTCAACTACATCAGATAATTTGGATGAAGATGAATTTGATCCAGCAATGTTTAATTTAGAAAACATACGTAAAAACATTGATTTTAATGAAACTCGTGAACTCAACTTATACACAACTACCAAAGAAGTCGCTATCAAAACTAACGATTCTGATTTTGCTGCAGATTCTGATGATCACTATGTAAATTGATTTTCGAAGTTTTAGAAGAAAGTTTATTTATAGTTATTAGAAGCTGTGTTCAAAAATAAACTAGTTTAAATTGCTAGTTTATTTTTTTGTTTTGTTTTGTTATTATATCTATTATAATAATCTCATTATTAAATAAAACATTTTAAATTAAATATTAGTTATGAACTTTATCGATATACCAATAGCAATTATTTTTGCATTAGCTAGTTTATCACTTTTTATTTATTCTACTAAAAAGTTATCTGCAAGCTTAAAAAGCGTGGGAGATTCGCGTTTTAAAAAAGTTATTAAATTTATTTCTAAAAATAACTATATTGCCTTGTTGGTGGGTGTTTTAATTACGACCTTTATTCAATCATCAGATGGTGCAATGGCCTTGATAATGGGACTATTGGCAGCTAGATTTATTAATTTAAGAGTGGCGATTGCATTTTTATTGGGTGCAAACATTGGAACAGCGACCACTTCATTGATTGTTTCGTTTCAGTCTAGTTTTAAATTTACTGAATATTTTATTTTATTAATGGTAATTGGGGTTTTTGGTTCGTTATTAACTAAAAAAGAAAAGATTTCAAATATCTTTTTATTGATTTTATCAATCGGAATGGTATTTTTATCACTTAAAATTATGTCATCTGCCGCTAAGACGATTGTTCAAACACCATTTTTTAAATCAACTTTAGGCGTAGTTGCTATAAATCCATGGTTGTCGTTTGTTTTTTCATTTATCCTCACTGGAATTTTGCAATCTTCATCCGCTACGGTAACGTTGTATCAAATTGTTTATAATTCTGCTGACGTAATTTCAAATTCAACAGAACCCGTTTTAAAATTAAATTCTGCTATTGCCTTAGTTTTTGGTGCAAATTTAGGAACCACTTTAACTGGTTTAATAGTTTCCTTTACATCGCGCAATAATAATTCTAAAAAAATAGCAATTATTTGAGGATTTACAAACCTCTCTGTTGCGCTATTAATCCTACCATTTTTATATCCATTAACTTATTATGCTGACTTAATTAAATTAATGATACCTAGCGAAAAAGCCTTGCAGTTATCAATAGCGCATTTATTATTTAACTTTATTTTAGTTTTTATCTTTTTTTGATTGATTAAATATCTTGAAAAGATGGTGAATTGAATGATTAAAGATAATAAATTTGAAAAGGAATTTGAAATTTTATTACCTGGAGAATTAATCACTCAAAACGCTTCATTGGCGCTAAAAGCTGCTAAAAATGCTTTATATGCACAAGGCAAAATTTCGCGCGAAGGAATGCAAATTTTATATGACTATATTAATACCGGAAATCAAAAATTACTGAAACATTATGATTATTTGGAAACAGTAATTGATGAAACACGGACATCGATTTATAACTATTTAATTCAAATTAGTACGCATAATTTAAGTAGTGAAGATGGAAAACTACATTTATCATTAGTACTATCATCACGTTCTGTTGATAAAATAATGGGTTTAGGTAAACAAGTTATTAACGAACTAAATAAAACTTATCTTACTAAAAAACAAGAATTTGACATTGAAAAGGAAATTTTAACAGAAATAAAAGAATTAGTTGATTTATTAAATATCTTATTAAAAAATGTAATTAATCAACTAGATAGTTCAACTGCACAAAGACATAAATTCATTGAAAAGATGAACAAAAACATTCATTCACTAACTTTAGAATTTTCAAAAACTAATATCGAACGCTTAAAAAATGATGTAGATAAAAAACAACTTCAACAAGATTTTGATTACAGCATTTTATTAAGAACCATAGAAAGAATCGCACATCACTGTCTAAGAATTAATCACTATATAGAAAACTCAAGATTTAAAATTTATAATATTTCAAAAACTGAGCAAGACAAATTTATTGATGTATAAGACTTTGCAGATTGCAAAGTTTTTTGCAATTGAAAAATTTGTGCGAATTTTATATAATCATTTTATATAATGAGGTAATTAAAATGAAGAAAATTTTTAAATGATTAACAACATCTATGACTATAGTTCCTTTGATATCGGTGGCTTGCAATTCATTGGTGGAACCCGTAGAAGATAAATCGAAATCCAAACCACGCACAAATTCTGAACTACCAATCCAACCCATCATAGTTGACCCAAATAAACCAAAAACAAAATATGTTTCAGAAGTAGATCAATGAGCGGACGCAAATTTCGAAAATATTTTAGAGGTGTTAAATAGTGATACAGTTAAAGAGCTGATGACTAATAACAACTTAAAATTAGTTTATGATTATGTAAATAAAGTTATAATTAAATATGATAAAAATACTAAAGTAAATTGACGCAAACTTCCGAAAGATCGTAGCAACATTAATGTTTTTAAAGTAACAAAAATTACTAGTGAATTTAATTTAGTGAATGCTGATCAACCTACATATTTATCAACTAGGGATTCTAAAATAAGAGCAAACACTGATATAGATTTTAAAATTGAAAATAATGTTTTAATTCTAAAATATAAAATCGCTCAAATTACAGCCGGTGTAGTTTCGGATGTTTCAACTAAATCATATCTAAGTAAATTTAATTTGAATAATCTGAACGATTCTAAAGCTAAAGATCCAATCATCAAACCCCAACAAGCAAGCGAAATTCAACTTCCGAACGCAACCGATACTAATAAGTTAGTTTATGATAACACTGATAATTGATATGCTGCCGCTGATGGAAAAAGTGGAATGGAACTTTGAGAAGTTTTAAATAAAATTCATCAAAGCCATCGTAAAGGGATTTTATATCAAACCCCATATAGACAACTCCCGAGTTTTTATAGAACTTCTGATGCATTTAAGGATTTATATTATGAAAAAGATCACAGTATTTTAGACATCTATTCTGAAAATCCTAACGGAAATGACCCATATGAATATCAAAATTATAACAGCAACGGTGGTAGTGCTAAAAAAGAAGGAGATGGCACAAATCGTGAACATTTAATTCCGCAATCATGATTTAATAAACAAAGCCCAATGGTCAGTGATCCTCAATTTGTATGACCTACTGATATTTATGTAAACGCAAAGCGTGCTGACTATCCACATGATGATGTTGTTAAAGTAATATATACGAGTTTAAATGGCTCAAAATTAGGTAAAAATAACCAAAACCAAACCGCTTTTGAAGTAATTGATACATTCAAAGGCGATGTTGCACGTAGTTACTTATATTTTGCTTTAGCATATCATGACCAAAACATTTCTACGTCTCAACCCAATACCAATGTTTTTACATCAGTTTTCCCTAATATCAAAGGACATTTTTTACAAACATATTTAAATTGAATTACTAAAGATCCAATAGATAAATTTGATATCACAAGAAATCAAGCGATTTATAAAAAAACCCAAATTAGAAACCCATTTATAGATTATCCGAATCTCTTTGAAAACTTATTTGGGTTAAATCCTAAACCGTTTGTTAATAAAGGTATTTTAAAGGATATTAGATAAAATACTGCAAAATTAGTTGTCTTTTATTATGTTGTAGTTAAAAATGATTTTTAAGATGTTAGAAACTTTAAACTGTGTTAAATTGGTGCATTTATTACTATCTTTTAAAATTTTTTAATAAAATTAACTAGTTTTTGTGATAAATCTCAAAAAAAAAAAAAAAAGAGTAAAATATAACGTGCATTAAAGAAAGAAAAATCCAAAAAACGATTTGGAATAATTTATGAATTTAAATATAACTTTCATATTGAGTTAGGAGTTTTAAATGAAAAGCAAGAATAAAATTGGTTTTATTATTTTAACATCCGCTGCAGTTGCTACTGCAATAACTGCTGGGGTCGCTGTTGCGGTTTTATCTGCTAATGAGAAAGTTGACCCAAAGAATCAAAAGAAATATAATGATGATAGAAATGCTTATCTAAAATTGTTTGAGCAAATTAAAAATCCTGCTTTAGCGGCTACATTGGATAAAAAATTTCAAACATTATCACCTAGATTTTCAAAAGAAAATTCAGCCGCACTTGATGCGTTAACTAAACAAGCTCAAGATGCAGTTAGTTCAGAAAGTTCAATTACTTTAAATGATATTATTAGTAAGTTAACTACTGAACTTAATAAAATTGAAATAGCAGATAAAAATCCAAGCGAAAGCGCAGCTTTAATTGCTAAATTTAAGCAAGTTATCGCATCTTTAGAAAATAACAAAGATAAATTAACTGAGCTATTCCCATTTATCACCGATACCATTCAGGCGGCAAGATTAGTTGATAAAATTGCATTTAATAATGAAAATAAAGGCGTGAAAGGTCGTTATGAATTATCTAAAGAATTAAAAGATGCTTTAGATGATAGTACTGTTCAAAATCTAATTGTTGATTTATTAAATCAGTTAGATAAACAAAAACAAAATTATGCTAATGATATTATTACAATTAGTAAAAATTTGCAAACCAATAGATTTTCATCCACTTCATACTTTAATAATAAAGTTTATGAATTATCAATTGAATTAAATATTTTTAATACAGATGATAAAAAACAAGATCCATCAGTAACTGACGTCGTGCAATTAGATCAATTAATGACTAAACAACAACTCTTAGTTAAAATTGCAAATATTATTGAGACTATTAAGGATCAAAATACAATAACAAAACTTATTGATAAACTTAAAACCACCTTATCATTACCTGCATATCAAGAATTATTTAATGAAGCAAATGCAATAAGAGTTCAAGAAGCGCTCGAAAATGAAAAATCAAGCGTAAAATTAGCAAATGTTATTGAACAGCTAGAAGATACGACCGCTAAAGACGGATTTAATAATGAACTAAAAGCTATTTCAATGAGATCTTTATATACAACCTCTGTAGAGAAAGCTACTTTTTTAGATTTCTTACTTAAAAATATTACAGATAAAGTTGCTTCAAATCTAGACTCACAACCTGCATTACAATTACAAATTGACACTATTAAACTTAAACTTGATTCACAAATTGACGAACAACAAATTGCGGACATTGCTAAACAACTTAGTGATTTAGAAACTACAATTGAAGCAAAACTTTCTGCTCAAAGCAATGAGAAATTATCAGAAATGAAATTTAATGCTCAAAAAGATGCGTTCTTAGAAATTTTATCAACACATCAAAATTTAATGTGATTAAAAGATAAATTAATGACTATTAATACAGCAGACGAATTGAATAATTTAATGCCTGAAATTAATAGACTTTTAGATTTAACATATGTAGAATGACACACTAAAGAAGTTTTTGATAAACTACAAGCACTTAAACAAAAAGTTTTTGTTGCAAGTAGAGCAACAATTTTAACTAATAGTAAAAAGCTATTTGACGGTGATTATTTATCAAAGACATCAACAGCCATTCAATACAGCATCACTGATGCTAATACTTTTGATGAACTTTTTGATGCATATATGCAAGGACGTCTTTTGATGGCGCAAGCATTTAATAAATTAAATAAAGAAATTGAAAAATTAGATGAATTAAATCCAAATAATCCTAAACTTACAGAATTTAAAACTCAATCAAAAGATTTACAAACAAGCAATACTGCGAGAATTTATGATATTAATGTTTTAAAAATGGATGTAGTTGCTGAATTACTAAGAGAAAATGCAAGAAAAGTAGAAATTGATGCTATTAATCAATCAACTCTGAGCGATGCTTATAAAAAAGCATTTTCAGATTTAATTAATAAACCTGAAAATGATTCTATGGCTAAATTAGAGTTAATTAAGATGTTAGTTGCAGTGCAACAAAAGAATCTAGCAGATAGAAAAAATATTTTAGATACAATTAATGCAATACAAGATCAAACACAAAAACAAGCTTTTATAACTCAATTAGAAGCAATTAAACCGGTGTTTGCAGAAGAAAATGCTGCTGAAGCATTAAAAGCTGTTTGAAATGATGTGGTAGATAAAGTTACACAATTAGCAAATGCTAAAACAGAAGATGAAGCTAAAGCTGTGAGATATCCAGTTGTAAGTTTATTTGGAAAATATTTAGGTTTATTAACTAAAATAAAAGAAGATGCAGAACTAAAGAAAATTAATGATGCTGAATTAACTTTTATTAAGAACTTACAAGATGCAGTTAATGCAACCAAAGCAGAATCAGATACTAAAGTCGCTTGATTAGATAGTCTCATAAAAGATAAAGACGCAAATATGATTACTGATTCAGAAACAATTAATACAAAGCTTTTAGATTTTGAATCAAATGTTCCTGCAAACCTTACTGCTACTGAAAATGTGTTAAATATGTTTATGACACAAATTCAAAATGAATTAACTACATTAGAAAGTAACGCATCTAAATACGCAAACAAATTAAATGAATTAAAGGCAGAGTTTGAAACAGCTAAAACACAAACTGATAATGTAATGAAACTTCAAAAATTACTTGAAGTAAATAAAAAATTATTTACTGAAAAAGTTGTTACCATTTATCGCGCAATGGTTCCATCATTATTGGAAACAATGGGAGTTAAACAAGTAGTAGAATCATTTACTGCTGAATTTAACAAAGATAAAGATACCTGAGATATAACTAAAGCAAAAGCATTTATTTTTGGTTCAGGAAAAATTATCGATCAAACAATGGGAACAATAAACTCTGATATTACTTTATATGCTAAATATTTAAATAAATTAGACGATACCTTCATTGATAAAGTTGATGAAACTAATTCAAATGCAACTAAAACCAAATTCTTGATGCAATTAAGAGAAGAATTCAAACTTGGACATAATGTTGATTTAAGCAACGCACAAACTATTTATGAAAACGCACAAAATAGTTTAAAACCATTATCAGATGAACTTTTTGATTTGCGCAAAAGATCTACTATTTTATTGGCTGGTTTCATTAATTATTTACCTGATGAATTATCTATCAATAAAGATGATCAAACCAATGAAAAAATAAAAGAAACCGATCTTACAAATATGATCAATGCAGCAAAAGGAAACGAAGCTGAATATCTTAAAGTTAAAATATTAATGAATCGAATTTTAGAAAAAAACAAATTTGCGATTTTAGATGAAATGATGAAACTTCCACTATCTGACAATCATAGACATACCAATCTACAATTTATGCAAGAAAATAGTTTTAAGAATTTATCGCTTGGAGAACTTTTTAGCTTATCTCAATTTATATCGGTAATCAATGAGTCACATCAACTTATTAATCAGTTAAAAGATCAAAATAAAAAAACTGAGTTACTTAACGAATTAAAAATGGCCGATACTCCAAAGTCTGTTTTTATGGTTAAAGAGAAAGCGCAAGCACAATTAACTTCTCAAAATCAAACTGCATCTACTTCAAATCCACAAAATTAATGATAAAAAGCATCTTATATAATGATGCTTTTTATATTATCATTTCTTTATTAATTTCTATATATTCACCAATTTTTAATGAAGTAGGTAAGATAAATTTTCCAAAACAAATTCGTTTAAGATAAATTACTTGATAACCAAATACAGCAAACATACGTTTGATTTGATGAAACATACCTTCGGTAATAGTCAATTCGCAGGTATTTTTATCTCTGATATGTAATGTAGCGGGTTTAGTAAGTTTGTTTTCACCAATATCAACACCTTTGGTAAATTCAGTTATTAATTTTTGATCAAGCGTTTGATCTACTTTTATCAAATATGTTTTATTAACATGTTTTTTAGGTGATAAAACACGGTGTGTAAACGCACCATCATTTGTAATGATTAACAATCCTTCGGTATCCAAGTCTAAGCGCCCGGTAATATGAATATTTTTATCATTTTTATATTCTGCAGCGATTAAATCTAATACTAATGGATGTTTGTTATCTTTTTTAGCACATAAATAACCTTGTGGTTTATTTAGTGCTAAATAAAAATATTCTTTAAGATGGATTTTTATATCATTAATTTTGATTTCATCATTAAAATCTACATTAACACTTTTATGAATAATTATATTATTAACCTTAATGTGTTTTTGTTTGATTAAATTTTTGATTTGGCTCCGAGAATATTGTGTGTTTTGAGCAAGGATTTTCTCAATTCGTTGTTTCATCTTTAAATTTTATAATTAAAAATAAAAAAGGAATTTTAATTTTACTAATTTTATAAAAATAAATTGAATGAATTTAATAAAATTCCTAAAAGATTTTTAAGGAGTGTAATGTTTGATAATAAACTGACATATTTCATTTTTTTTATCAGCAGGAATTGGATGCTAGGGTTTTAAAATTAAATGATATAACTGCATTGTGAGTGATAAATTTTTGTCAAAAAGTTTAAATATTCAGAAACTACATACTAAATGCAAATTTGATCGCAGTTATATTGTAGGTGATATCACTAATTCATGATCAAATCTTCAATATTTAACCTTACTTGCAAAGTGTTTTATAATTTTTAAGTTTTTAGAAATTCAAAAAAATATTTATCTCTATGATTTTGAAAAATTTAAATTTATATGAAGCGAAGGTTTATTTGTGAATGGTTTTTGTTAATTCTTCATTAAATAATCTTAATGAATTACTAAATTTAATAGATCAACATTTTCATTTTTTAATAAACAAAATAAATATTATAGTTAAATAAAAATTACACAAAAAGACATCAAAAAATCAACCCTTAAATAGAAATTTTCAAACACCTAAAAAATAGTGATATTTTTGTTTGTAATTATTTTGTATTTAAAAAAAAGTTATACAATTATAAAAGCAAACCAAGGAGGGATATGAAAGAATTTCAAAAAGAATACGATCGAGTATTCTGAAGTTTCTTTGGTATTTGGTTAGTTTTTTTTGCAATCATATCGGTATGATTTAAGGGTGCTTTCTTTGGGTTTGCAATTGGGGCTTTGACCTCTTATATACTGCATAAAATAACAACAATTTTTGTATCATTTCGTTTTAAAACTAGATGATTTGCTTATTCTTTAATAAGTTTGAAATATTTCATTTTTATTGTTATAGTTTCTTTAGTTTTATACGGAATTTGAGCAATAAATTCACGGATTTTTACACTAAAAAACTATGTAAATAAATTACAGTTATGAACCTTACCAATCAACATTTTTACATTATGTGCCGGAGTAGGAATTAATTATTTCATTGTTTTTGTTCAGTATATATATTTAAAAAAGAAAAGCAAAAAAAGGAGGTAATTTTGTCAGGATTTAAAGAATCGCTTTGAAATTGATCTTATCCGCAATTATTTTCTTTAATTATGACGGTTTTGATTATTTTTATCATTTGTATTATCGTATTTGTAAAAATTCGAAAAAGTAAACCTGATAAAGCACCATCTGGTGTAGTACAGGTTGCTGAAGGTTACGTCGGATATATAGATAGCACCTTTGATGAGATTTCAACCGGAAAAATTCCAGGTGCAAAATTTTATATTTTTACTTTAGCAACCTTTTTATTAATTGGAAACTTATTGCCAATTCTTGGTTTGGAACCAGTTGTTACAGCTTATTCTGTGCCACTTACTTTGGCTTTATCTACTTGATTTGGAATTTTTATCGCGGGAGCAATTCATCGTAAATTAAAATATTTATGAGCATATATTAAGGCTCCGTGAGACCTTATTAGCAAGGTTCCGCCACTTATTTCATTAAGTTTTCGGATCTACGGAAACATCATCGGTGGGTCATTAATTTTAACAATGATGTATACAGCGTTTGCTTTTATTTTTCACAAAATTCCAGGTGTATCGACATCTGAAGATTACCCACTTAAATTTATTATAGGTATTATTTTCACACCATTTTTCCACTTGTATTTTGATATTTTTGATGGTTTATTACAAACATTGGTATTTACACTTCTTACAGCGGTATATTGAAGTATAGAATCAACAGCTGAGGAAGAAAAACCTAAAAAAGTACAAAATTCACAAGTTGGTATTTTTAAAAAATTCGGAAAACGAAAAATTGAATCAATTTATTAAGGAGTTATTATGATTTCATCTTCAATTATTCAACTTTTAGCTGAAGCAACAGATAATACAGCTAAAGCAGCAGACAATATGAAAGAAGTAACATCAAAAGTAATGCAAAAAGCTGGCGAAGCAGCCGCTAATACAGTCGCCACTTCTGCAGCTAGTTCAAATCACGCAGGACTTGTAGCAATTGGTGCAGGTATTGCGATGGTTGGTGTTATTGGTTCAGGTTTGGGACAAGGATATTCGTCAGGTAAAGCTGTTGAAGCCGTTGGTAGAAATCCGGAAGCTGAATCCAGAATTAAACTTACACTTATCCTTGGTGCTGCTATTGCTGAAACATCATCCATTTATGCTTTAATTATTGCTTTCATTATCTTATTCACTAAATAAAAATTATGTTCCAATATTCATTAACGGTAAGTGTCGCTCAAAAATTTGACATTAACCAAACAATATCAGAAAAATTTAAAGGTTTATTTCCAAGTATTCCTTTAATGATTGCTACTATTTTAGCGTTTATTTTAGCAGCAATTCTTTTATGGTTTTTATTTTATAAACCAGTTAAAAAAGCAATGAAAAAACGTAGAGAATTCATCCAAGGCAACATTGATGATTCTGTTAAACAAAAAGAAGAAAGTGTGCTTATTTTAAATCAAGCAAATGAAAATTTAAAAAACGCACATGTACAAGCCGATAAAATTATTACTAACGCTAAAATAAAAGCTGAAAAAGTTTCTGATTTTTATCGTAATAAAGCTAAAACTGAAGCAAAACGAATGTTAAATGAAACTGCTTTAGATATTAAAGCACAACAAAAAGAATTTGAAGAAAATTCTAAAAAATATATCGTTACAGTTGCTACTGAACTTTCAGAAAAAATTCTTAAACGTGAAATGTCACAACAAACTCAAGATGAGATTGTACAAACATTCTTAAACACTGATAAAGAAGTTGATGAATTATAATGCAACAAAAAAAGAATATTCAAGCTTATTCTGTAGCGATTTTTGACTTAGTTCAAGAAGAAAACAAATTTCAACAATTACATCCACAATTTGAAGCTGTAAAAGAATTATTTACCCATAATGCAGAATTTACTAATTATTTTTATGATGATTTTATTTCTTTAAACGAGCGTCTTAAAACCATTGATTTAGCATTCAAGGGTTTTGATTGAATTATTATTAATGCACTCAAAGTAATTGTTGCTCGTGGTGTTGCAAAACACATCCGCAAAATCATGATTGAATATTTAAAACTTTCAAACCGTGTTTTAAAAATCAGATTTATTGATGTAATTTCAGCATTTCCATTGACAAACGAGCAGTTAGAGCAAATAAAAAATAAAATCCAAATTTCCACACGTCGTAGTATTGAAATCACTAATCATGTGGATCCTAGTTTAATCGCAGGTATTAAAATTGTTTCACGCACTGAAACAATGGAATTAAACATTAAACACCAATTAGAAAAAATGAAATATGAAATTTTAAAATATGAAAAGGAGGTGTAGATGGCAATTAAGTTAGATGATATTTCTGCAATCATTAAAGATCGTATTAAAAATATTGATTCTAAAGTTGATTATTCAGAAATTGGGCGTGTTATCTCTGTTGGGGATGGGATTGCTGTTGTAACCGGTCTAGATAAGGTTAAAAATAGTGAAATTGTTGTTTTTAATAAAACTGTATATGGTTTAGCCTTAAACTTAGAAGAAGAAACTGTTGGAGTTGCTTTATTTGGTAATGCAAATTCAGTTTCTGAGGGAGATTATGTAGAAAGAACTGGTGAAGTTATCTCAGTTAATGTTGGTGATGCTCTGTTAGGCCGTGTCGTTGATGCGTTAGGAAATCCAATTGATGGTAAAGGTAAAATAGAAACCACCAGCAAATCAGAAATTTTTAAAACTGCATCAGGTGTTATGACTCGCAAGGAAGTAAATCAACCTTTGGAAACCGGAATTTTAGCAATTGATACAATGATTCCGATTGGTAAAGGACAACGTGAATTAATTATCGGGGATCGTCAAACCGGAAAAACTGCAATTGCAATTGATACTATCATCAATCAAAAAGGTAAAAATGTAAAATGTGTTTATGTGGCAATCGGTCAAAAAAATTCAACCGTAGCGCAAATAGTACAAAAACTTTCGGATACCCAAGCCCTTGAATATACCACTATAGTAGTTGCGGGAGCTAGTGAATTAGCACCACAACAATATATTGCTCCATATACCGGAGTTACTATTGCAGAAGAATGAATGAAAAAAGGCCAAGATGTTTTAATTATTTATGATGATCTTTCTAAACATGCGATTGCATACCGTACCCTTTCATTGCTTTTGAGAAGACCACCAGGTCGCGAAGCATATCCTGGGGATGTTTTCTATTTACACTCTCAACTTTTAGAAAGAGCTGCACGTTTAAACAAAGATTATGGTGGTGGTTCCATTACTGCCTTACCAATTATTGAAACCCAACAAGGTGACATTAGTGCATATATTCCTACCAATGTAATTTCAATTACTGATGGTCAAATTTTTACTAAAGAAAGTTTGTTTAACGCCGGACAAAGACCAGCAGTAGATATTGGTTTTAGTGTTTCGCGGGTAGGTTCTGCAGCACAAACCAAGGCCACCAAACAAGTAGTAGGTTCGCTCAAATTAGAATTAGCACAATATAATGAAATGCTTGCTTTTGCACAATTTGGTTCAGATTTAGATGATTCAACTAAAACTATTTTAGATCATGGTGCTAAAGTATATCAATTACTTAAACAAGAGCAATATCTACCAATTCCGCAAGAAACACAAGCAATTATTTTGGTTGGTGTTAAAGAACGTATTATCAACCCACTACCTTTAGATCACATTCATGAATATCGTGATAATGTCATTAATTGAGCATCACATGATGAAGTAGGTTTTGGAGTTTTTGATCGCATCCACAGTAGTGGAAAAATTTCTGATGAAGATTATCAAATTATAGCAAAAGCTTTAGTTAAAATCGTACAAAACATTGTTGCAACTATTCCCGATTACGATAAACGTATGTACAAAGAAATTCCAGCTAAATATCAAGATGTAGTTTAATGCCTAGTTTAAATAGTTTAAAAAATCGTATTTCTGTAGTTAGCAACACTCAAAAAATTACCAATGCTATGGAACTTGTTTCAACTTCTAAATTAAGAAGATTACGTAACGAACATATTCAAATCCAATCATATAAAGATACCTTAGATGATACTTTTAATGAATTGATTTTACACGTACAACCCCGTGATTTTTATGAAATTTTTCCACAAAATAAAGAAATAGATGCAAGTTTATATGTAGTTGTAACTAGTGACTTAGGTTTATGTGGATCATATAATTCTAATATTTTTAAATTACTAAATGAAAACGTTAAAACTCAAGATCAGATTGTAGTTATCGGAACAAAAGGATATGGATTACTAAATTCATCATCACATAAAGCACAAATTTTAAATGCATATACCAATATTGGTGATAAGTTATCTTATACAATTTGTAATGAAATTACCAAAACTGCTTTTGACTTATATTCACATAAAAAAATTAATCAGGTGCATTTAATTTATACATCTTTTATCAACAATCTCAATCAAGAAGCAACCATAAAAAAACTTTTTCCATTAGATATTAGTGAAAAAACTCTTGTAGGTTCTGATATTGAATTTGAACCTAATGCCGAAAGTGTGTTATTAAATTCAGTTCCGATGTATATTTCGAGCATGATTTATACCTTGGCTTTTGAATCAAAAATTTCTGAAATGGCATCACGTCGTAATGCAATGGAAAATGCTACTAATAATGCTGATGATTTAATTAAAGAACTCAAATTAGAATTTAACAGACAGCGTCAAAGTATAATTACTCAAGAAATTACCGAGATTGTTGCTGGTGCAGATGCAACTTAAATAAAGGAGATATAATGAAAAAAAATGGAATGATCGTCCAAATTTTAGGACCAGTTGTTGACGTGCGTTTTAGTGAGGGAAAACTACCAAAACTACTTAATGCTTTAACTGTAACAGATAATAACGGACAAATTTATACTTTAGAAGTTGCACAACACATCGGAGATGATACTGCACGTACCATCGCAATGGGAAATACAAACGGATTACAGCGTGGAATGCAAGTTGAAGATACTGGTGCAGCAATTTCGGTACCAGTTGGTAATATTGTCTTAGGCAGAATGTTTGATGTTTTAGGAAATCCAATCGATGAATTACCGCTAGAAGGCGAATTTAGTCGCGCCCCAATTCATGCACCTTCTCCTTCGTACGAAGAACAAAAAACTTCATCAGAAGTTTTGGAAACCGGAATTAAAGTTATCGACCTTTTAATTCCATATGCAAAAGGTGGAAAAATTGGTTTATTTGGTGGAGCTGGAGTTGGAAAAACAGTTTTAGTTCAAGAACTCATAAATAACATTGCAACACAACATAACGGACTTTCGGTATTTGCTGGTGTTGGTGAACGTACTCGTGAAGGAAATGATTTATACTATGAAATGAAAGCGGCCGGAGTCTTAGATAAAACTGCCTTAGTCTTTGGTCAAATGAATGAATCGCCCGGTGCACGTATGCGTGTTGCTTTAAGTGGTTTAACAATGGCTGAATATTTTAGAGATAAACAAAATCAAGATGTGTTATTATTTATTGACAACATCTTTAGATTTACACAAGCCGGTTCTGAAGTGTCAGCCTTATTAGGTCGTATGCCATCCGCGGTTGGATATCAACCAACCTTAGCAACTGAGATGGGGGCTTTACAAGAACGGATTACTTCAACTCGTCGTGGTTCTATTACTTCAGTGCAAGCTGTGTATGTGCCTGCCGATGACCTAACCGATCCGGCTCCTGCAACTACTTTTAGTCACTTAGATGCTAAAACCGTTTTAGACCGTGGAATTGCGTCATTAGGAATTTATCCAGCGATTGATCCATTAAATTCATCTTCACGTTTATTAGATCCGTTAGTAGTTGGTTCAGAACATTATAATGTCGCTCAAAGTGTGATTTCTATTTTGCAAAGATTTAAAGAACTACAAGATATTATTGCCATTTTAGGGATGGGCGAATTATCCGAAGAAGATAAAAAAATCGTTGCACGCGCACGTCGCATTAGAAACTTTTTATCGCAACCTTTCACTGTTGCTGAAAAGTTTTCAGGAATTAAAGGTCAATATGTTCCTTTGAAAGAAACCATCCGTAGCTTCAAGGCAATTTTAAATGGTGATTATGATACTTATCCTGAAGATATCTTTAGATACGCAGGAAGTATTGATGATGTTATAGAAAGATATAACAAAAATAATGAATAAAACACATCTTAAGATTACTGCTCCAAACGGAATTTTTTATGAAGGTGATATTCATATCGTTACTCTACGAACCGCTAATGGTTATATCGGGATTCAACCTAACCGTGCTCCATTATTTTCTAGTATAGAAATCGGTACTTTAACTATTGGTGCTGTTGATGGTCAACCGTTACAAAGTTTTTATATTGGTGGTGGGATTATTTACGCAGACCGTAGTAAAATTAATATTATTACCGATGATATTATTAATGCAAAAGAAATCGATATCAAACGCGCCCAAGATGATGTTGAATTTTTATCAAATAGTATTAAAAATAATAAAGATACCGTAGATTTAGTAAAATTAGAAACCAAACTTAAGAAAGCACTCTTTCGTGTTCAAACATATAATTTATTCAACAAATAGCAACCTTTTAGGCTGCTTTTTTATAATATGGAAAAAATATGAAACAAAAAAAGCAGAAAAAAGATTTTTATAATATTTTTATACATTTCAAAAAATTTCATTTGTTAATTTATATTTTGTATCTTATAATAATGATGTGATAATAAACAAAGAAAGCAAAACATATAATCAAGATAAATTAAATTTTTTATGGAGGAATTTTAATTGAACAAAAAATTAAAAAAATTATTTTGAATAACATCAGGAGTGGTGTTTGCTACAACTGTATCTGTGGGTTATATTTATCTTCCGGATAATTCTAAAACACAAAAGACACAAACACTTTGATATGAAAAATATCAAAATAATAAAATGGTAGTAAGAGAAAATAAGTTTAATCTAAATTCTGCAAACGATGCAAATGATATTAATATTAACAATCATTTTGAATTAAAATTATTATTAAATTATGAATTTAATGATAATACAAATAATGACTTTATAAAACAAAAGAATCATGAATTTATTGATAATATTAAAAAGCAAGACAAATTAAATAGGTTAGTTTTAAATTATGAAACAAGCGAAATGATGCCTATTGTTTGATTTTATTTTAAAAATGAAAATGATCGCGAGAGTTTTTTAAAAAATATAATAGAAAAAAACGAAATTTTTCAAGCAATTGTTTTTTCTAATAAAAAAGCAAGCCAATCAAAATCACTTGTATCAGATATAGAACATAATGATGATGCAGAGGTAAAAGACCCATACTTCAAATTAGATAAAAAAATTAATAATACTAATTCTACTTTTGTAAATTTTGATGCGCAAAAATCAAGAGAGGACAAAAGAGGATATGCTAATAGTTCATCTATTGGTGTTTTGGAAGTAAAAGGTACATTAGATGCTGATAAAACAGAAGATTATAAGAAATTTGGATATGAAATTTATTCTGATTCTCTAAAAAACATAAGTCATCATGCTCAGGAAGTTTCTTCAATAGCAGCCGGAGAACAAGGTTTTGATAGATTTGCAAAATTATATTTTGCATCATTTACTAGTTTTGATTCTCATTGAATGAAGGCGATTGAATGATTTGTTTTAAACAAAGGTGTAAGGGTAATAAATCATAGTTATGGTTATAATAAAGATCATCCTGATTATAAATATAATGAAAATAACTTTTTTTTAGATTACATTTCACGAAAATATGGTGTGGTTAATGTTTTTGCTTCTGGAAATGGTAATGACAATAAAATAAAAGAAAATGAATGAATTGATGGTCCAAACGCATCGTTCAATAATATTGTAGTAGGAGCTTTAGATTATAACAAATTAACAAAAAATGCTACAGATAGAATAGCTGATTACTCAAACTATTTATTATATGATGATTATTCGGACCTTGCTAAACCTAATGTTGTAGCTCCTGGGTATTTATATTCTAGATATTATTACGAAGATGACTTTTTTAAAATTAAAAAATATGATGATTTTCGTGGTACAAGTTTTGCTGCACCAATAGTTTCAGGTTTAATTTCAACTTTATTAAGAGAGAAAAGATTTTTAGACATTGATTCAAAAAGATTGCAAGCTATAAAAGCTATTATAGGTGCTTCATCAAGAACTCCAAATATAATTGATAAAATTGAGTATAAAGAAAATGGATATTCTAAGATTTATGGTGCAGGAATAGTAGATTTTGAAAAAATGTTAGAAGCAACTAATAATATAGAGTTTAAAGATATATCAAAAAACGAAACAGGAATAATAATGACTTCAAAAGAGTTCTTTGTAGATAAAAATAAGCATATAAAAGGTGCTATTTCTTGATTGTTTAATGCTGGTATTTTAAAAAATAAAGAAAACTTACCAACATATAATGCTAATGTTAATTGATGATGATTCTTGGGTCCGTTAGGTGGTATAATTGCGAATTCTATTGAGGGTTTCAGATTAACAAGAGAAAAAGACGAATGATATAAAACACATATTAATTCAGAAAGATTGAATCTTGAAACAACTAACAAAAAACAAGGCAATAATTTCTTTACTGATTATGACATAATTTTACAAAAAAAAGATAAATATGGTAATTGATATGATATAGATAAAAAAAATTCCATAAAATCTAATGATGAAATTTTAGAATATATCACAAGCGAAAGTGGAACATATCGCTTTGCAATCAAAAAATATGCAGATTCACTATTCAATAATTCGATAGATGATAGTTTAGCGTTAACATACACAATAAGGTAGTGATGATGAAAAACAAATATTGACTTTTATTAAGCGGAACATTTACTTTTCCTGTTTTCGTAGTTGCATGCACTAATATAAACAATGAAAAAAAAGTTGCAAAAGAATATGATGAAGAAAAGTATGCAGAAAATTTTTTGGATTTATTGGATAAATACCAAGAAGATAATGAAATAAAACGACTATCAGATAATTATTTTGAATCAATTTTTCTCTCTTACAATAGTAGTATTTATACAAAAAAAACAAAGAAAAAAACTTTTCTTGATAGGGTTAATAAAGATTATATTTTATTAAAAAGTTCACAGGAATTACAAGAAAAAATAATAGACAAAATAAATTTAGATTTCTTTAAAAACATAAATAGTAAAACTATAAATGAAAATAATGTGGAAGTCGATACATATAAAGAAGAGAAATTAATGAGTGAATCACAACTTAAAGAATTTATTAAACAGAAATTTAGTAAAATATTTTTAAATAATGAATCTATTGATACTTTTTTTATAACTAAAAATTTATTTATTTTTCAAAAAATTAATATTCGGCCTTTTCTAAATTCAAGTGAAATAGTACCAACTAAAAAAATAAATATTTTTAATTTAGTTAGTCCTTCAAGTATCCTAAAATATGACTTAGCATATCAACCCGTAGAGTATCCGTTGAGTTTTACATTATTGTACAAAGTTTTTGATAAATCGGTTAATACTGTTATAGTAAATGAAGAATTAAACAAATCACAAGCGATAAAACTTTATGATTATCTAAAAGCAAAATATAGATTTGACAAATAAATTATTAAAAAGAGGTATTATGAAAAAGATAAAAAAGTACTTTATTTTTACTACAATTACAACTATACCGTTATTAAGTTTATCTTGTTCTAGTCCTTTCGGTAAGGATAATAAAAGTTCAGAAACACAAAAAATGGATAAGTTTATAAAATACTTAAAAGAATATCAAATAGATAGTAATATTCAAACATATCAAGGTGGTTATTTTTCAAATAATTGAGCATATAAAAAAGATAATTACGGTAAATTTGGAAATATTTTTTATGGCAGAATTGCGCTAATTGATTCTGAAGATGATTTAAATCAAATATTTTTAAGTAGATTTAATTTAGATTTAATTAAGTCATATGCACCTTTAATAGATGATTCTTTAAAAAACCAACTTAGTACCTTAACAGAAGAAAAATTACAAGAAATTAATCGTAAAATGTTTGAAAAAATATACTTAAATTATCAAAAAACCACTGAATTTTTTAAAACTAAAAGTTTATTCTTGTATGAACAATGGACTGATAATTCAGAAAATGCTAAATATTGAGAAGAATTTGTAGTACCTGCTATTAATCAAAATAAAAAAATTGATGCCATGCAAATAAAAATATACAAACCAGCAGATTTATCAAATGATTTTTCATGGAATAATGATCGTCAACATTATCAAAGAATTTTAAAGATGACTGTAATTGTATTAAATAAACCAGATGTTGTCAAACCAGACGGAACCTCTTTTAATAAAAATAAAAAAGTAGAAGCGGAAAATCTTTATAATTTCTTAAAAAATAAGTATAAAAGTGAACCTTGAGATAATTAAAATTTTATATTAATTAAATATATAAATTATGTTTATAAAAATAAGCATAATTTATATTATTTTTATTAGCAATCTTTTTATCATTAACTTTAAAAACTAAACAAGGAGAGCAATGAAAGATGATGTTTTAGTAATTAAAGGTGCTCGTGAAAATAATTTAAAAAATGTGAATTTAACAATTCCAAAAAATAAGTTGGTTGTATTTACCGGTCTTAGTGGTAGTGGAAAAAGTTCGTTAGCTTTTAATACAATTTATGAAGAAGGTCGTCGCAGATATGTAGATTCACTGAGTTCATATTCAAGGATGTTTTTGGGTGGGACCAAAAAACCAGATGTAGATAAAATAGAAGGGTTAAGTCCGGCAATTTCTATTGAACAAAAAACCGTGCATAATAATCCACGTTCCACTGTGGGAACTGTGACGGAATTATATGATTATTTTAGATTGCTATTTGCAAGAATTGGTGAATCATATTGTCCGAATCATAATATTAAAATTGCTTCGCAAACTACCAAAGATATCTTACAGCAAATTTATCAAAGTGCTATTGATGCAAAAATCGCGATTTATGCACCTTTGATTGAGGGAGAAAAAGGAACACATCAAAACCTTTTAGAAAAACTTAAAAATGAAGGTTTTTTAAGAGTTAAAATTGATGGTGATAGTTATTTATTAGAGGATGAAATTTCATTAAATAAAAATTCCAAACATAATATTGATTTAGTGATCTTACGTAGTATTTTAGTTAATGAAGCCAATTATAATGAAATTTCTAGCGCTTTAAATGTTGCAACCGAAAAATCAGGTGGTTTAGTTAAAATTGAATTTTTACAAACCCAGGAAACTAAAATATATTCTAAACTTTATTCATGTATTTACAAAGACTTTTCTATTTCTAAAATAGAACCTAGAATGTTTTCGTTTAATGCTCCATATGGAATGTGTGATAACTGTAAAGGATTAGGTTTAGAATTCAAGGCCGATGTGGACGTTTTGATTCCTGAACAATGGCGCAGTATCAATCAAGGTGCAATTAAATATTTTGCAAATACTGTTAATACCCAAAATTTAGAATGACAAACGTTTGATGCAATGCTAGAACATTATAACATTCCTAAAGATATTCCATTTGATGAACTTAATAATGCACAAGTGAGTCGGATTTTATATGGTAGTGGCACCGAAGAGATTGAATATGTCTTAGTTTCTGGAAGTGGAAATAAATATCGTCGCAGGGATAGTGTGCCTGGAATCATTACTTTAATTGAAAACCATTACTACAGCACCACATCAGAAAATCGCCGTGATTATTTAAAAAAATATATGGGTACTTTTGCATGTCATTTATGCAAAGGTGCAAGGCTGAATCAGCAAGCTTTAAGTGTGCGGATTGATAAGTTAAATATTTTCGATTATATCAAAATGACTATTGAAAAACTACTTGAAAAAATTGCTGAGTTACAAACAAAGTTAGATAAAAATAAAAAGTCTATTTCAGATCTAATTATTAAGGAAATTTGAGATCGTTTATCATTTCTAAAAAACGTTGGTTTAGAATATTTAACCCTTGACCGGAGTGCTGAAAGTTTATCTGGCGGTGAAGCACAACGCATTCGTTTGGCTACCCAAATTGGTTCTAATTTATCAGGAGTTTTATATGTTTTAGATGAACCATCAATTGGATTGCATCAAAAAGATAATCAAAAACTGATTCAAACTCTGAAAAATATGGTGGATTTAGGAAATACATTAATTGTAGTAGAACACGATGAAGAAACCATTTATGCAGCCGACTATTTAGTAGATATTGGCCCAGTTGCTGGTGAAAAAGGTGGTGAAATAGTTGCATCTGGTAGTTTAGATGACATCATCCAAAGTCCGCAATCTATAACTGGAAAGTATTTATCAGGTGAATGAAGTATTAATATCCCGAAAATGCGCCGCGGCGGTAACGGACATAGTATTGAAATTAAAGGTGCCCGTGAAAATAATCTAAAGAATATTGACGTTAAAATTCCGTTAGGAATGTTGGTTGGAATAACAGGGGTATCAGGGAGTGGAAAAAGTACTTTAATTAATGATATTTTAGTTGCTGGAATTCAACATATGCGTGGCTTAACTGAAGGTAGTATTCAACGTAAGGCAAAATTTGATACTATTAAAGGTTTAATTAATATCGATAAAGTGGTCCCAATTTCACAAAGTCCAATTGGTCGTACTCCACGCTCTAATCCGGCTACTTATACTGGTGTTTTTGATGATATTAGGGATGTTTATGCTAATGTTGCTGAAGCGCGTGCGCGTGGATATAATAAAGGAATTTTTAGTTTCAATACTCCTGGTGGTCGTTGTGAAAAATGTAGTGGTGATGGTTATTTAAAAATAGAAATGCACTTTTTACCAGATGTTTATATCCCTTGTGATCAATGCGATGCCAAACGTTATAACCGTGAAACCTTAGAAATTAAATATCATGACAAAAACATCAATGATGTCTTGGAAATGAGTGTAGATCAAGCATTAGAGTTTTTTCAAACTAATAAAAAAATTATTGAAAAACTACAATTTTTACAAGATGTTGGACTCGGTTATATCAAGCTCGGACAAATGTCAACTACTTTATCCGGAGGTGAAGCACAACGGGTAAAATTGGCTACTTATTTACAAAAGAAACCGACCGGAAAAACATTATATGTTTTAGACGAACCAACTACCGGATTACATGTGCACGATGTTAAAAAATTGATTGAAATTTTAGAACGCATTGTAGAAAAAGGGGATTCAGTTTTAGTGATCGAACATAATTTAGATGTTATTAAAAATTGTGATTATTTAATTGATTTAGGCCCTGATGGCGGAGTTAAGGGTGGGATGGTAGTTGCTTCTGGAACTCCTGAAGAAGTTTCTAAATCTACCAAAAGCTATACCGCAGAATTTTTAAGACAAATCTTATTTAAATAGGAGAAAAGCTATATAATTAAATTAATGAATCGGATTAAAATAAATGCTGCCAAAATTGTTGATTCCTTTAGTTTAAAATTAATCAATCAAACCCCTGAAACAATTAATTGAAATTTTATTTATCGTCCTGCGATCAAACGTGTTGGTTTGGAACTGGCCGAACGTATTGAAAACTTAAATTCTAACGGTAACTTAATTTGTTGAGGAACAAGTGAATCAATATGATTTCAAAGCATTGGTAAAAAAGAATCACTCAAAGCGATTGAACATATTTTTAAGACCCAACCACCATTAGTGGTGCTCTCGCGCGGGGTGATGAAACCAGCACTTAGTTGAATAGAAAGTATAGCGAATAAATATCATGTTCCAGTATGTATCACTAATCTTAGTTCTTCTTCGATTACCACAATTATTGGTTCATATTTAAATAATTATTTTTGTGAAGAAGTTCAAGTGCATGGTTGTTTGGTTTTAGTTGGTGGAACTGGTGTGTTAATTATCGGCCAAAGCGGAGTTGGTAAATCAGAGGCAGCCCTAGAATTAGTGCAAAAAGGACACATTTTAATAAGCGATGACTCGGTTTTAATAAAAAATAACGGAAATTTATTTATTGGTAGATCACCAAAAATTACACGTAATATGTTAGAAGTGCGTGGAATTGGGATTATTGATATTAAATACACTTATGGTATTAAAGCTGTTGCTTCATCTACAATTATTCATTTAGTGGTAGAATTAGTTCGTAGTGATGTCCAAAATGAATTAGATCGCTTAGGAATTGGATTTTTATCGTATCCAATTTTAGGGCGCAGCATTAAAAAAATCCAAATTCCAATTAAGGAAGGTGGATCGGTATCTTCATTAATAGAAGCTGCCGTTAGTGCTTATTTATCGAAACACGATGGATTAGACATCTTAAGAGAAATGGAAAAAAGGAGGTTAGATACAGATGAATAGCGCAGATTTTATCCCTGCAGTGGCTTATCGCGAAGGTGTTCCCGCCTTTCCATTATTTAAAATCAATAGTTTTGAAGTTCAAATTTATTCGTTAATGATTATGTTGGGTTATTTAGCATCCATTTTAACAATCTTGTTTTTTTGAAAACGTGAAAAATTAAATATGGATAAGTTATATGTATTGATTTTAATAACCATTCCAATGGGGATTTTAGGTTCGCGTTTTGGTTATATGGTTGAGCAATGAATTTATGCACCAATACCGTTTCGAGGTTCGGCTTGGTGAAAAATTTGAGAAGGTGGACTAAGTATTCAAGGGGGATTAATTTTAACGATTATCGTTGATTTATGGTATGTTTATACCCAAAGAAAACACTTAGATATCCGCAAGGCTGCTTCAATTATTATTCCTACTATTTTAATTGGACAATTCGTTGGTCGTTGAGGGAACTACGCTAACCACGAAGTTTATGGAAAAATAGACTGAAGCGGAAACAGTGTTTTAGTCTTTGGTCAATCATTTGCTTCAAATATGTATATTTCAGATGCGCTAACAGATCAATTAGGTTTAGCGGGCGCATATCGTTATCCGTTGTTCTTATACGAAGGACTTGCAAACTTAATTGGTTATATTTTAATTGTGTGAGTGGTAAATTATTTTGGTATCTTTAAACCGGGTACCAGCGTTGGATTGTATTTATTATGATACGGATTGCTACGTATGGCAATGGAACCGCTCCGTGAAGAGGCGTATGGTTTATACCAATATGTTGCCTTAGGATTTGTGTTGGTTGGCGCATTATTGTTTGTATATTATCAATTCTGAAACAAAGTTAAATATAATGTAACTATAAAACATAAAGTCTTTAAGTTTTATAGTTATGCCGATGAAGATAGTTATCTAAAATATGTGGCTGCTACTTCATTTTCACATATATTTAAGAAACTTTATAGTTATGCATGATTTAAATAAAAGGAAAATATTATGACAAAAGAAAGATACGATTTAATTATAATTGGTGGTGGGCCAGCGGCTTTAAATGCCGCATTATACGCTTCACGTGCCGAATTAAAAACAATGTTTGTTGAAAAAGGTTCACCAGGTGGAAAATTAGTGTTAACTAACAAGGTTGAAAACTGAATTGGGACCGAAATTGTGGATGGATGAAAACTAGCAACTGAATTTTTTGAACATGCGAAAAAATTTGGTGCTAAATATAAATACGGTGAAGTTGTTTCATTAATTAACCACGGCGATTTAGATAAAGAAATTGTGCTAGCAAACGGAGAGTCTTTATTTGCTAAAACCGTTTTAATTGCTACCGGAATGAAAAATAGAGAACCAAAATTTATTAAAAACTTTGATCAATTCTTAAACCGTGGTGTAAGTTATTGTGCCATTTGTGATGGACCTTTATTCAAAGGACACCCTACTTTAGTTTTAGGAGCTGGAAATTCAGCGGTTGAAGAAGGAACTTATTTAGCAAATATTGCTTCGGAAGTACATATTGTGATTCGTGATGCAGACTTTAGTGCAGAAAAACGCTTAGTTAAAGAATTATTAAGTCGTCCTAATGTGATTGTGTATCGTAATTCACAAATTAAAGAAATTAATGGAACCGATTCTTTAGAATCTGCTATTATCGTTGATAAAGATGGTAATGAAACTAAAATTGCAATTGCTTCATTTTTCCCTTATATTGGGATGTTACCGACTACAACCTTTATCAAGGATTTAGATATCTTAGATTCGAGAGGTTTTATTGAAGTTGATGCCTCAATGCAAACTAGAGCAAAAGGTATCTTTGCGGCCGGCGACATCTGTGCTAAAGAAATTAGACAAATCGTTACTGCAGCTTCAGATGGAGCGATTGCGGCTAAAAAGATTTCGGATTTAATTAATTTCGAAGAATAAAACAAGGGTTTATCCCTTGTTTTCATTATATATAGTTTGCTAATCATTTGCTCTATTTTCTAAGTGAGTAATAATTTATCAGTATTATGATTGCAATTTTGATTAAAATATCATTAAAACATTAAAATATAATTGAAATCATATAAAATGTTGTCTAAAAGATTTTTTATGAGATTTTGTTGAATATTATTCATTAAACTAAACAGGACATACATAATTGTATGTCCTGTTTTTAGTTTGTCTGATCGTCCCATAAAATAGTTTGGTTTGCTTCTAAATTATTTTTTTCTGCTTGTTGTAATAGCTCGGTTTGAGTAGTGTTTTGTGCGTCAATATATTTTTCAATTTTTTCAATCTTGGTTTTTAATGATTTGAATTCTTTATAAAGTACGTATAAACCTCAAAAGATAAAACCAATTAACATAAACACTACATAACCACCGATGATTATCGCGCTCGAAGCATTATAAGCTTCGCCTAAAATTGGCGGAATAAATGTTACAAGCATAATAAAAATGATTAATATACTTACTGTGATATAAATAATTTTTTCTCAAAGTGGAATTTTTAAATTTAATTTTTTATTATAAGCTAATGCTAACATTGCAATTAGTGCAAATAAATACTGTAAAAAGAACACTAAATTACCGGCTTGTAAAATGGTAGAAAACTGGTTTTCGACTTTTAGTAAACTAGGTAGAATAGTAAAAATAATCATTGCAATAATTGAGATTACAGTTGAAAAGATTACAGCATTACGGTGTTGACCATTTTTAGCGACTTTACCTAATGAAGCAGGTAAGAAACCATCTAAAGATAAAGGAGCAACGCTTTTTGCATAGTAAATCATCGAAAATACTGTTGAAGTAATTTGTCTAAATAATAAACCAACTGTAAAAATTATTAATCCGGCAATACCTAACGCGCTTTCTAAAATCACGGCAGTATAACTTGAGTTGCTAGAACTAGTGACTGGAATAAATAAAAATAATAAATAAAATAGAATGTAAATAAAAATAATAATACCAAAAACAATTAATAAAATTTTTCTAAAGTTTTTAGTTTTAACTTCAGTTGATAGACCTGCTAAGCCCTCAACACCACCGTAAGCATATATAAAAGTTAAAATAGAACTAATAATTAAATACGGTGTAACTTTAGCGTCTGCTTTTAGAAATTGTTGAGTTGGATTTTGTGTAACTAGATAAATAACCGCTACAAAAATAATTCCTGTAATAATTCATTTTACAACTGCTGATCATAGAATCACTTTCGTAGAAATTTTGAAATTCAGCGCCGAAATAATTGTTAGCGAGATAAAGAATAACAGTGCTAAAATTTGAATCAGAAATGAATATTTTTGTAATACTGAGTTATCTTTAATAAACAATTGAATAATATTTATAAAAAATAAGGGTGCCGTTGCCGAAAACAACGGAGCTTGCATAAATTGATTTCAACCATTTACATATCAAAAGAATCTATTTTTAGGAAATGCTTTCTTTACATAGACATATGAGCCACCAACTTCATTACCATATAACTGACTTCCGCGCGAGAAAGCCAACATTACACCCGCGGCAATTAAGGAGGTGATTAAGAATACAAGGATACTATAACTTCCCGTTTTGATAACGCTAGAAATAGTTGCTAAAAAACCAAAACCGACGATATAGTTAACTCCGTAAAAAATAAAATTCTTACCTTTGATCTTTTTCATCAAATCTCCTAATTTACTTAATTCATTTTTAAATTTATGTAAATTTAAAAACATTATTATATCAAAATAATTGATTTATTAATATTTAATACATTACTTTTGACAAATCCAAAAGTTGGTGTTATCGGCGAAGCTTAATACTTGTTGATCTTCTGAATAGTTTGTATCACGATTGATGATATCTAAAACTCTAAAACCTACACTGCTTAATTTTTGTTTTAACTCAGTATCACTGTATAAATGAAAGAAATCATATAAATTTTCTTCATTTTTAAAAATTAAATCACCATATCTTTCGATTTCAAATTCGGTTGTTTTAGAGATGTTTTCTTTTTTTAATCTTTGTTGATATTTTTGTTGATTTCAAGGATGTATACTAAAGATAAAAATTCCATTAGGTTTTAAAACCCGATAAATTTCATTTAGTGCTTTGATGCGATTTTGGTGCTTTGGTATCCCTGAAAAGCCATTAAATGAAAAGAAAGCATAATTAAAATGAGCGTTAGGATATTTTAAATTACTTGCGTCCATATTTTCAAAAACTATTTTTGAATTATGAATTTGTTTTTGGATTAAACGCGCTGTATCAATCATTTTTTTAGAGATATCAATTGCGTAAATATTTTTATAACCTAAGTTTTCTAAATTAAAACTACTACGGCCGGCTCCGCAACCTAAATCTAACAAATTAGCTTGTTTATTTAAAAAATATTTGAGAATTAAATCCTGTTCCGATTTTCATAAACCTACCTCAGTGATTGCTAGGGTATATTTAACAATCACTGAATCTGTTTCAAAAACCGTTTTAGCTTGTTTGTGAGAGCCCACTTATAGGCACCTGACTTGAAATTTCAAGTTTGATATAGTGCTCACCATCTAAGGAATTATCTCTTAAACTACTATATGAATTTTGAATGGCAATTTGATATTTAAAGTTAAAAGTAAAATTTACAACTTTTGCATTTCGTTGTGAGTCATCTTCGATACTAATTGATAGGTTATTAATATTATTAGAACTTAAATGAGTATAAAAAGGATAAATGCTAAAGCCTTGAGTTAAACCTAATAAGTTTTTAGTATATTGAGATGATAGGCTTAAATGATAAGTATTTTGATTATCTAAAATTGAAACTAAAAATTTGTTAAATAATTTGGTTTTTAAGCTACTTGCTTCAATTGAAGTTAAGGTTATAATAGTATTATTATTATCTTTGTTATTTAAAATTTTGTTTTTTAAACTAGTGAGATTATTAATTACATCCTTTAAATCTGCTGGCGTGATAAAAAAACTTAAAAGTGGGTTTTGATTATTAGGATTTAAACTACGTAATCCATCAAATTCAAATTCTTGGGTAATGTCTGGTTCGTTGTTGTGATTGTCATCTGAATTTCTAATTTCTACTTGCAAACCGATGCTTCCGGTTAAATCATTATACTTAGCAGCTGTAATATTTCAAACATATTTTTCTTTATAAGTTTCATTAATCTCAAAAAATTGTGTTTTTAAAGAGATATTTAAATTAGGTGTAGTTTCTTTAAATAAATCTCTATTTTTGTTAAGTAATGATTCATAGTTAATTACACAACTGTCATTACTACTACAATTACTTTTATTTTCGTTTTGGCTATAACTTTGTGGGTTTTCAGAATATAAAATCATATGAGCTAATAAAGATGGAAATAAGTTACGAATGTTTTGATTTAAGGTTTTTTTATTTAAAAATTGTTCCTTATGATTAATTGTTGGGTTATTTTCTGTTATTTTAAAACCGGATAATTTATATTTATAAGTTTTTTGATGATTTTTAAAATTGAAAGTTACTAAAATGTTTTCGATTACACCTTTTTGTTGGTCTACTTTAAAATCATTTGATTCATTATAAGTAATCTGATATTTATCTTTTATACTTTGCGGTAAGTTTAATAAACTTATAAAAATATCTGTATTATATTTTAATTCTGATCAACCAACTAACGCATCACGCTTTTTATAATATATATTGTTAATTATAATATCTTTTTGCAATGATTCTAGATCATTAAAATCTGGTTGTATTTCAGTTTCTTTATTTTCTAAGTTTTCATTTTTTGGTTGTTCTGATTTTGTCTCTGAAGATTGTATAATTTCTTCTTTTTTTTCTTGATTGTTTTGAGGTTGCTCTTCAGTTTTCTTAGTTTCTAAATCTTTTTTATTAGTTTGTTCGGTCTTTGTTTCTTTATTTGGTTGCTTTATTTGCTCAGTTTTTGGTTTTTCAATAACTTCTTTTTGTGGTGATATTGGTTTATCTTGATTATCTCTAGGGATTTCTGGAGTAGTTATATCTATTGAAGTATTTTTTGTCGTTTCAACTTTTTGGGTGCAACTTGTCGCTAATACAGGAAGCGTTAAAGCGGCGGTAATAAGGATTTTGTTTTTTAATTTCATAGTTTTAATTTTATAGGATTTATTTAAATAAGTAAATTATAAATGTAGATTCAATATACTAATTTTTATATCAAAAGTAAACTAAAGATAAACTTAAAGTAATGTTTTGGTTGTAAATATATTAATAGCAGGAATATAAGTATTTTTATGGAGTAGTTTACTTAATATATATTAATGAACAAATTCCTTAAAAGATAATTATTAAAATTCGCATAATGTTGTATCATATTATTGATATTTTTTATAATATTAAAAATGCTGATAAAAAGTATCTTGTTTATCTAGTTATATTATATCGCTTTTAAGACTTATTTTACCTAGTTATAGCGATATATATATATATATATAAACTGTATATTTCAAAGTTAGATTTAGCTAACTTTCAATTTATTACGGAGGTAATATGAAAATTAATAAAAAGATGAAATTGTTACTTGGTTCATCTGGGATGATAGCTTTAATAGCTTCTGCAGCTTCTATGTCTACAACATCACAGAGCAGTTCAACTACAGCTACATCTAATACTACTACTGCAGATTCGGGGGTTCGTACCACTTATAAGTTTACTCCTACTGTGCAATCAATTAAATATGATACAACTGATACTAATAGCCGTACTTTCTTAGTTACTGATCAAGTTAATTTAGTATTTGAAAATGGAATTGATGATGCTACCAAGAAAGCATATAAAGATGTTTTAGATGCTAAAGGTTTAAAATATACCGAAACTAGAAGATTTTTAAATCATGTAACTAACCTTATTGTAGGAATTAACAATAATGCTGATAAATTAGTTGATGCTAAAATTTATGAATTAGAAGATTCTAAGTTGGATTTAGGAAGTGATTTCTGAAAACAAAATGATGCATATCGTATTTCAACTAAATCAACTGGATTTATTTCAGTTTTAGCAAAAAATACAGATGCAGCATATTATGCTGCTCAAACCTTAGCTCAAGTGTTTAATCAACTTCCTCATCGTGAATTAGAAAAATTTGTAATTCAAGATTTTGCTTCATTAAGTGTGCGTGGATTCTTAGATCAAAGAAATATTAAAACATTAACTTCTGAAGAGCTTTCAACTTGAATGAAATATGGTTCAAAATATAAATTAAATTCATACCTATACGCACCAAGAGATGATCAAAAACGTAGTTCAGACTGAAGAACTTTATATAATCAAGAAGAATTAGATGATAAAATTAAACCATTAGCTGCTTTAGGAAAAGCAAATAAATTTAAATTTGTATATACTGTAAATCCGTTTGCAGATAAAGCTACAGCGATTAAACAAGCAACTTATACTCAGGACTTAGATGTATTAAAAGCTAAATTAATGCAATTAGCAGATGCTGGTGCATCTCAATTTGCATTATTCGCAGATAATGCGAACGTTTTCCCTGAAATTGAACAACAAAATCAAAAACAAGAATTAATACTTAAATTATTAAATGATTTAACATTATGAATTAAAGATGTTGTTAAAGTAGCAAAACCTGATTTTAATACTAAATTAGTTTATTTATTAAATGAGGATGATGGTGCCTACCACGAATGATATCGTGAATTTCCGAGTGATGTTGAAGTGCTTAAATTACCAAGCGGGGGTCAAGATGTCACATTAAAAACAAATGATACATATTCAGAATTTAGTAAAGCTACTGGACGTGGTGCTTCATTGTTATTAAATCTATCTTTAAATCCACAAAATCCAAAAGAATTATTATTTTCTGGTTTAAATAGATATTATCCAATTTTTGATTCAAGTAGTGATTGAAGAGGGTTAAACGGGGTTGTAGTTAGATCAGTTGATAACGTTGATGCCTTAAAATTAGCGTTATATGCTAATGCTAATTATTCATGAAAAGTTTGAAATTCTACATCAGATGCAAGCAAGGTAAAAGACGAAATTATTTCAGAATTTACCAAAATTCAAGACCAAACTCGTTTAGTATCTCGTGCATTAAAAAAACTTGATTTAGTCAACTCAGAAAGCTTTTTAAGTAGTATTTCAACCTTTAAAGCAAGTATTGATAAAGTAACAGGGTTTGCTGCAATTGAAAATCAAATAACAACCACAATAGATGATTTAATTTATAATGCAAGAATCCTACTTAATACCTTACAAGGTTCAGAAGGTTATGAATATATTAAAGAAATTACACCGGAATTAATTCAACTTTATCAATATGCTCAAGTTATTCGTGAATTAATTGAAGCCACTTCTCAAGTTAAAGATCAAAACTTTGACCAAGCCTTAAGTAAGTTCTATGATGCTAAAATTAAATTTGAAGCCGCTGATAAATACTCTACTACAAAACTTCCAGGTTTCACTGAATATCTTAAAAATCCAACAGCAGCAAAATTAAAAGAATTAGAAAATACAGAATTAACAGAAACTACTGTAGAACCAAAAAACGATACTCTTAAAGACTTAGGTGAATTTATATTAAAATGATTACAAGATAATCTTACTTGAAATATTTTTACACCGACTCAAAATGAACAAACTGTCTTTACTAATCTTGGATATTCAAATAGTGACCAAGCGAATTTAGTATATAATTCAGTCTTTTATAAAAATAATCGTGACTTAGCTATTTTTGCATCAAATACTACTAAAGGTGATAACACAAGAAATGCGAGTGGAAAATTTAAAGTAGGCGATTACTTTGGTACTTTATTTAAAAGACCAATTGTATTCAAAGATTTAGCGGTTCAATATTTAGGTGCACCGATGAAAGTAGGATCAAATAATATTAAATTTGACCATTTTAAATATGCTAAAATTCAATATTTATTAGCAGGTGATGATGCTAATGTTAATTCTAACTGACATGATGTTACTGTCTTATCAAAAGACGTTACAACTACAAGCACTATAAAAACTATTACCTCTAGTCCTTTGGCTTTTGAATTAAACGAGCCGACATCAGCTTTAACAACTAAAACATTAGATTCACCTATTGCTAACGTTATTGGAGTTAGAATTCTAAATTCAAATAAATCTGAGAGTTCAACTGAAGCCGGTCAAACTAATGTAAGTTTTAAAATTTTACAATTTTTAGTTAACTCAAAGGAATCAAGTAACAATTTAGAGAAACTTACTATTCATTATGTTCAATCTAACGATTCAACGCGAAGCGATGCGACAACCAATATAGTAGCTACTAATCAAAATGGTCGAACCGATACAAATAACTTAACCGATTCTAAATTTGATACAGATGTTATTTTTTGACATTCTTCAAATGATAAAAACCCAAAAATTAACGATAGTATAGGATTTAAAGTTGATAATGGACCAAAGTATATTTCTTCAATTGTTATTGAACAGGATAAAGAAGATTCTAATGGTCGTGATTCTTTACAAAAAATAGAAGTGGAATATTTTGATGAAGTTTCAAAAACTTGAAAACATTTTGGTTCAGCTAGCGGAAATGATAATATCGTTAATGTAAAAACAAACCAACAATATTTAAGAGTATTTGGTGGCGCTTATACAACATACTTTAGAATTAAATCTCGTGAAAATAAAGGTGGATGATGAAAAGTTTCTGAAGTTAGTGCATATGGTTATAATTCGACAACTGATCCAAAAATTCAGATTTATAATAAAGGGAGTTTATTATTAGCAAATTCAACCTCAGGAATTGGTGATAAAAAAGCTTGAGAATTGGCTGTTGATAAAAATCCAAACACTTTTGTTTCATTTAAAAGAAATAACGGGAATGTTGCAAAAGGTGGTTCAGATTTTATTGATGTAGTTTTTGATCGTCCTACAAATGTTTCACAACTTAAATTTGTACAAGGCGAAAACGCCTTTAACAAGGTTATGGTTGCACCATTACAAAACAATGAGGTCGGAACCGCGATTGAACATCAAACACCAGATAAAACTAGTTATTTTGGATTTGATGCTTCAAAACCATTATACGGATTACGTATATATCCCGCTTCAGATGCAAACGATTTATCACAATGAGATATTGCAGATATTGAAATAAATGATACAACCAACTACACTTGAGCTGGCTTTAATTCTAACGGAGAAGGTGTTGACCGTAGTGGTGTTAGTGTGATTAAAGACGGCAATCAATTTGTAATGTCTAGTGTAACTCCTGGCAATAAAGCAAATCTTATTATTAAACACGGAAAACAATTTGGTTTTGATTTAGGTGCTTTATACGATGTTAAAAGTATTAACCTTGATCAATTTGATAAACCAGACAATATTATTATCCAAGCATCAGCAGATACATCAGAATGACATACAGTAACTAATACTAATGACTTATCTAATTTAGGAAAAATTAGATATATCACATTTTTAAATAATAGAAATTATGTTGATTTAGGTGTTGCAGGTGGGATAACTGGTGATCAATTAGATCAACCATATAAAAAATATATTGATTATGTCCCAGAAACCCCTGATACTACAAAACCAGTAACAACACAGACATTTACTGGTACAGGTAACCAAACACCTACAACTAATCAATTGTTATTTGGTAAAGAAAATCCAGATGAAAATCCTACTTCACTTTCACCAATTTCAAAAGAACCTGCTTTTGTAATTATAGATCCTACAAAAGTAACCTTTAATAAAGTTTCAGTAGTACTTGCTCCTCAAAATAAACAAACCAGACTAGTATCCGGTAATTTAAGATCTTTAAATGATTCAGATAATAATTTATTTGACCAAAACTTTGATACTCAAACAGTATTTGTTGGTATTGAAGCAGATTCATCACCAAAACAAGGTCAATGAGCAATCTATGATTTAGGTTATAATACTACATTAAGTAAATTAAAATTATATGCAAATACTAATTCATATAACTATCCAAGAAATTTAGATGTTTATGTTTCAAATTCAGATGCATCAGATGCAGCATGAACTAAGGTATTAACTATTAATGACGATCCGGATTATAATCAAAAAAGATTACTATATGCAAATACCGGGACTTTAGACACCGCAAATCCTAATTATAAATATTGAGCTAATGATGCTATTGATAATGTTCAAGCAAGATATCTTAAATTAGTAGTAAATGCAGATTATCCAAACAATAGAAATTTAGGTATCACTGAAATTAAAATTAATGATGCTACAGATTATCAACCTGTTAATGATCCAAGATTTAGTGGTGAATTAGTTGAAAAAACTATTAATCCTTATATCAAAACCTATCAAGCTAACCCTGGTGACACTAGTTATCAAGAAGTTAATTTCTATCATCGTCCTGTAGTAATGTTGAATCAGGATTTAAACACTTATTGAGAACCAAAAGCCGACTCAGGAACATTGGCTTACCGTGTGTCAAACGACGAATTTAAAAATAAAGCGTTAAGAGTCGTAAGTTTAGGAACTCCATCAAACGCTACAATTGAAGCTTTATTATTTGATACTTCTAAACATGAGTTTTCTAAGAAAGAACTTGGTACTTTATTTACAAATATTCTTACATTTATGTTACCAAATGAAAAGGATAAAACCTTAGTTGCTTTATCGATAAAATGAAAAGATGGACATAAACCTAAAATAGCTTCATTTGGTGGTGTAGACTCAAGAACTTTACAATCAGTTTCCGTTGATGAAAAAACCAAAGCAGACAATTTATTTAATCCTACTGTAAATACTGGTACAGCTAATTCTACAGCTAATTCAAAAACTGATGAAGATGAAAATGAACTTAATCAACGTACTAAAAAATCTCGAGATGCATTTATAGATGCAAAAACTAAATTAAAAGAGGCAATTAAAGAATATGCAAATCTCGATTTAGAAACCTTTAAACGCATTCGTGCTAATTACTTATCAGCATTTGTCTCAAAGACCTTAAATGCTCAAAGCACTAGAACTCAAATTACTACACCAACTCCAAATGTTAGCGGTAGTTCAACAAATGAACTTCAAACAGCAGAAAATAATCATCAACAAACTCCAGGTGATACTATTATTGATAAATTAGAAATTGCTACTTCATTTACAAAAGATGAATACGCAGAATCAAAACAAAGAGAACAACAAAAACAAACTCAATCAGGTGCTGTTGGATCAACTACATCAACAAACACACAAGCTTCAAGTAGTAGTATCCAACCAAGTAATTCAACTGCCTCTCCTTCACAAACAACAACTTCAACATCTACTTCAAGTACTCCAGGTAGTGCAAATAGTACTACCCCAGCTGCTCAAAGTACACAATCTCAAGATTCAACAGCAGATACCAAAGTATACCTAGTACGTGATAAGACATTTACAAAAAATAGTGAAACAAAAACTTATAGTGATGCTAGTTGAAACGCATATTTAGATGCCGTAACTGAAGCTAAAGTTGCTTTATTAGATAAAGAAAACATTTCATATACCCTTGCAGATAGTTTATATAAAAAACTTGTAACAGCTAAAAATGCTTTAACAGCAGCAACTGCGACAACACCAGTTGATTATAGTGCTCAAAGTGCACAATTAGATGTTCAAAGATTTAATGCTTTAGATGCAAATTTATATAACTTTGATACCTATAATAGTTTAAAAACTTTAGTAACTAACTATAATGGAACTAATAATAAAACAACTGATATTAATAATACCTTTGTAACTAACTTTGATACAGCATACCAAGCATTAACAAAGAATTTAACTGGTGCTGCTAAAGACGAATATCAACAATACCGTGATGCAACTGCACTTGGTTTTGTTGATAAGTATCAAACTTTATTCCCTGAATTATCAAATCAAGTTTTAGATGCTGTTGCTGAATCAGATCAAACAATAAGTCAAAAAGAATTTGTTACTGCTAAAGATTACCAAGACGTTTTAGCTCAACTAAAAACAAAATACCAAGCAATTGAAACTTTACGTAATAATGATTTAGCTAAATATCAACTTCTAACAGCTAATCCAATTTCAAACCAAGAAAATGTATATAGCTTTGATTCATTCCAAAAATACCAAGCTGTTCTAGACCGGATTACTACACGTCTTGCAAATAAAGAACATATTGCAAAATTAGATATTGCTGTTGATGCTGAAATGTTAGAAACCGCTGTAGCACAATTACAAGTTGCAGATGGTGATACTGCTAAAGTTGCTGCTAAAGCTGAAGCAGAAGCTATCTTAGCTAAATTAGATAATAAAGGAAATTACCAAGATTTATTAAATAACCCTGATTTATCAAATGATGCTTTAACTAAGATCTTAGCTAACTTACACGCTAACTACGCATATCAAGAATGAAACAAATTTAATTTGGCTCAAATAAAAGTACGTAACAAAATTAAACAAGTTAGTGAACCAAAGCTAAAAGATATCTTTAATATAGACTTTAACGCTGCTTTAACTACTGAAGCATTAGCTGCTTTAGAACCAAAAGTAGATGCACAAATCAAGTTAGAAACAGATTTTGCTAATGCTAAAGCCGCTGCTTTAGAAGCAACCAATGCGATCCAAGCAAAACAATTAAGAGATGAAACTAACAAATCAATTGATTCTACCACAGATACCGAAGCCTTACAAACATTAAAAGCTAAAGCAGATGAAATTACTGCATTAGAAACAAGTATTTTAAAAGTAGTTTCAACTAATGAGGAATTAACTAAAAATGCTCAAGCTGAAATCTTAAATGCAGATACTGTTGGTACTTTAAAAGATATTTTAAAGGCCTACCAAACAGCTTCATATATAAATCTTAGAGATCAACTGAAAGCTGAAATTGCTAAGGTTAAAGGTAACGAACAAAGAAAAGCTCTACAAGCTCGATTAGATGCATTAGAAAGTAATGCTGATTATGATCAAAAAATCATAGAATTAAACAAAATCAGTACTCAAACAAAAACCGAACTACAAAATCAAACAAAATCTAATGCTACAATTAATTCTAATAATCAATCACAACAAACAACTCCTGCTAAAGGAGTTTCAGGAGGTGTAATTGCTGCTATTGTAATATCATTAGCAGTTGCGGCAATCTTAGCTGCTACCGCAGTTTGACTATACCTTAAAAAACGTAAAAAATAATTAATAAAATAACTATAACCAAGTTATAGTTATTTTTTATGTCTTTACTTGATGAAATATATAACATGAATTCTAATAACTGTAAATTCATAAAAACTTTAGTATTTTTAATAGAGTGTGAATTATGTTGCAGCGATGTTATACTTCATCCACTAGACTGATCCTAAATTTATAATTTATTTAGGTTTTTGAAGTTTTATAGACAATTTTATTAAATAAATCAAGGCGGAATAATATGCTCCGCCTTGATTAACTTTTCTATTTATTTTTTCGAAAATATTTCAAAGTAAATTTTTAAAATTTGAACACTGCGTTCTTGGATGGAGTTAATGATTTCTTGTTGATCATCTTCGGAAGTAAAGATTGAGGCAAATAAATCTATACCGGATTTTAAAGTATTATTATTCTCGTTAAATCCTAAAACTGTAAAATTTTTTTTATCTGTATTATTTTCTACTGCTTTTTTATTTTTTTGTTCTTTTGTTTCTTTATTTCTTAAAAATGAATTAAGTGATTTAGTTATTAAAGAACCATTACCAATTCTTTCTTTATATAAATTATATTCATTATCGTTTCATGTTGATAAATTTTGAGAAGTATTTGGTTTTTTATTTGGTAATATATGTTCAAAATTATAGTTATGATCAAAATTTATCATATCATAATTTCTATTTAAATATTTATCATCATCTTTCTTTAAATCATTGATATAACTATTTATACGTCTGAGAATAATTGTTTTTTCTGTATTGCTAATAAGTAATTTATCTAATTTCTTCAATCTTTCTTCTTTTTTATCTGGGTTGTTTAAATCATTTAATAAGTCATCTATATCATTATAAAGATCAGCAAATTTAAGATTTTCTGAAATTTTACTTAGTTCACTTTGAACTTCTTTTAAATCAATACTTATTAATTCATCTCTATTTTTAATATTCTCTTTTATTTTGAATGATAATTCCATCATTTTTGGGGCTAATGATTGTGAATTATAATTAAAAAATTTTCAATTAACAGCAAATTTCTCTAATTCAAATAAAACTTCTTGACATTCATGAATATTCTTTAAATATCGTTTTTGATTATTTTTATCATTATCTTTTTTACTTAAAATTTCTAAATCAAATAATTTAAATTCCTTTAATAAAGTAAAGATAGGATAGAAAAATATATTTTTATTTCCTAAACTAGTTATATGTCTAATTTGCTCTTTTATAAATCAAATTTCTTTTATATTATTTAATTGTTCAGATAGTTTTTTTATACGTTCATTTTTATTTATAATTTTTTTATATTCTTCTTCTCTTTTTTTGTTGTATGATATAAAATTAAAAATTAATAAGTCATTTATAAATAAATCATCTTCTAATTTTGTGAATTTATATTCGTTTAATGATTGAATTGGTAATTTTCTTGTGATTAATTCATCAAATTTTTTGATAAAAAATTCAAGAGTTTTTGTTGGTTTTTTAATTTCATCTTCATTTAATAAATTATTGTTAATGAATAATGAATATAAGAAAACAGATAATAAATCTTTTATGACTCCACCATTTAAATTTGTTGATTTTCTAAAATATATATTTCATGTTTTATCAAATAAATTTAGTGAGGTCTTTATTTTGTTATTATCAAGTCAGTCTTGTTCTTGTTTTTTACTATTCTTATTTTGAATTAATTTAGAATATAAATTGTTTTTGAGTAAATCTGTAAGTTCAAGCGGTTTAGAATAGAGATTAATGTTTTCATAAATTTTACTTGATTCATGTTCGGAACTCACTTTGATTAAAGTAACATTTATTTTTATACATTCCATAAAGAATTTAACGAACTTTTTAAATTCTTCGATATCATTCATGTTTTCGAAAAAATCTGAAAGTTTTTTATAAATATGTTCGAAAATATTAAACATTTTTTTATCATATTCATCTAAATCTGATATGTCACCTTTAAATATTTTTACTATGTAATTTAGGTGGTCGCTGCCAAATTTTTCTTCTATTTCATGAATTTGTTTGTTTATAAAATTAAAATTGAAAAATTTTTCTTCTGAATTTGATAATGTTTGTTTATTTTTATAAAATTTTGCATTAAAATAATATTTAATTAGTGCAACGGTTATTAAAAATAAAGTTGTTGTTCTTTGTTGACCATCAATAATAACCGGTTTGTTATCATGATATGTTAATATAATATTATTTAAAAACAACTTTTTATTTAAAAATATTTTAATTCTTTGATTGTTATTTTTATTATCCATTTCAATAATTGATGCTTTATCTATGATGTTCTGTAATAAACCATCAATAGTTTCTTTAGTTCATTCATAATGTCTTTGAAAAATTGGTATAGAAATTTTATTATTCGAGTAAAAAAATAAGTATTGATATAAATTAGGAAGAAAACCTATAATTTGTTTATCTCCGATACCATCAGGATCGATATTTTCTTTTTTATCTTCGTAAAATTTATTTCCATTTTCAAAGTTTTTCTTTGATAAATCTAATAAATATTCTTTTTCTTTCATATATTCCTTTCTTTAGTTGCGATAAGCGTGTTATATAAAAAACAAAAATGTCTTATTCGTGATAACTTAAATAAGTATATTTTTTGCTTAATCATTTATAGTAAAATTCGGTTGAAGTCTTATATATAGTAAAAAAATAATCATATAAGACTCCTTTTTTAATTTTACAAATTAAGTACAAAATAATATTACCAGAAAATACAATGAACGTCAAATTAAATAAAGCAATTAGTTATTTAATTTACTTCTAAGTACATGTGTTATTATTAAAATGAAGCTAATTTTTAATTTAATATGATAAGATACATTTATCATTTATTACATGAAATTTAAAAATAATTATGGAAATTGAGTTAAAAAAGAAAAATTAATCAAGATTTATTTAAATAACTATCTTTCAAAGACAGATGATAAAATAACCAAACTTTCAAATGCTTTTTTAAAACAAAATTTAATATAAATTTAACAAGAACGAATATTTTGTTTTAGTAAATCAAGGTTATATTTCACTTAGAAACAATGTAAATATCCATGATAGTAATTTTGTGAATGCCGCAATTGCTATCGCAAATGGTTATAAAACATTACATTTAAATAAATTAACTTATCAATCAGATTATTGAAAAATCCAATTAATACCCCATTTAGTAAACAATCCTAATTTAGATCAATATATTAATGATTTTTTTAAAACTAAAATAAAAATAATTATTAGTGATGTTATAAAATTAGAAAAATTTTTAGGTATGTATTAATTATAAAAATTATTCAAAGCAACTTATTAATAGCATTAAAGCACAGGTACATTTTGAAAACTTAATTATCACTAAGTTAGAAGCAACTAATATTGTTAATGAATATCATAATAACCCTCAATTTAATCATCAAAAATTTTTTATTGCTTATAATTTAAAAGAAGCATGAAAATTTTTTTTAAAATGAAATTCAATGAAATCAAAAAATATTTAAATCTTTTTAAAACTGTGCTATACTACTTAAACCATATTAACTAAAAATATGGCTGCATAAAGAGTATGGTAGTTAGACAACTATAACCATTGCCAACCGGTTTTAAACCAAGGTGGATAGTCAGGGGGAATTAATTTCCTAACATGCATAAGACCATCTTTTTTATGCCTCTATTTATCTATTAAACTTAAACAGAGGAGAATTAAATGCGTAAATTATTTACAAGCGAATCAGTTGGAAGAGGACATCCTGATAAGGTATGTGACCAAATTTCTGATGTGATTTTAGATGCTTATTTAACTTTAGATCCTAATGCTAAAGTTGCCATAGAAACAATGGCTAGCGGACATAATATTTTCATTGCCGGAGAAGTAAAATCTGATGCTTCAGTTGATGTAATTGAAATTGCTAAAAATATTCTTAAAATTTTAGGATATTACACAACTGATACTAGTTTTATCACCGATATCAGACACCAAAGCCCAGATATTGCACAAGGTGTAGAATTAGGTAATGAAATTGGTGCTGGTGACCAAGGAATTATGTTTGGTTATGCAACTAACGAAACCAAAGTATATATGCCTTTAGCAATTACAATTGCACATCAATTAGTAAAAACCGCCGAAGAATTAAGAATAAATGGAGATTTTAAATGAGCTAAAGCTGATATGAAATCTCAAGTAACCTTGGATTATACAGACTTAGAAAATGTGAGTGTTGATACTATTTTATTAAGTATTCAACACTCAGAAAAATATCAAGAAGTAGAATTTAAAAACTACATTAAAAATAAAATTATTTTACCTACTTTAGCTAAATTTAATTTAGCTAAACCTAGACAAATTTTAATTAATCCAACTGGTAAATTTGTTATTGGTGGACCGATTGGTGATACCGGTTTAACTGGAAGAAAAATTATTGTAGATACTTATGGCGGTGCTTCTAGACACGGTGGCGGTGCTTTTAGTGGTAAAGATGCTACTAAAGTAGATCGTTCAGCCGCGTATGCAGCGAGATGAATTGCTAAAAACGTCGTTGCTGCCGGCCTTGCCGATCGTGTTGAAATTCAGTTGGCTTATTCAATCGGTATTGCACAACCTATTTCAATATTGTTGGAAACCTTTGGTAGTGAAAAAGTATCTAAAGATCAAATCTTATCAGCAATTTTAAAGACTTTTAAACTTACCCCCAAAGCAATCATAGATACTTTAGGTTTAAGAAAACCAATATATGCTAAAACTGCATATTTTGGACACTTTGGACGCGATGATATAGATTTACCTTGAGAAAGGTTAAATAAGGTTGATGAACTCAAACAAAATTTAAAATCATAATAATGATAAAACTACTTTTTTACAAATATTAAGGTAAAAAAGTAGTTTTAGTTATTTTGGCATCAAAACTTAGTCATCAAAATATGATATAATTAAATTCAATACAAAAGAGGTAAAAATGGCTAAATTTATTGATGAAGTTAGTGTATATTTACAAGCTGGTAAGGGTGGTGACGGAATGATTTCATTTCGTCGTGAAGCACACGTAGATCGCGGTGGACCTGATGGCGGTGATGGAGGTCGCGGTGGTCATATTTATTTTGTTGCTGATACCGGAAAAAATACCTTACTAAGTTTTTATAAAAACAAGCATATTACGGCTGAAAATGGAGTTAAAGGTGGTCCAAAAAACCTTTACGGAGCCAATGCAAAAGACACTTATATAAAAGTACCGTTAGGTACTTTGGTTTATAATAAAAATAAATTGGTAGCTGATGTTATTAAGTTAGATACTCCTTATTTGGTGGCCAAAGGTGGTAAAGGAGGTCGCGGCAATCATAAATTTAAGACCTCTAAAAATACCGCACCAAAAATCGCTGAAAATGGGATGCCGGGTGAAAAATATGAAGCAAAAATAGTTTTAAAAATTTTATCTGATGTTGGGGTTGTTGGTAAGCCTTCGGCCGGGAAATCCACATTTTTAAACGCAGTTTCAAATGCACATGCAAAAGTTGCCGAATATGAATTTACCACTTTAGTACCACAATTAGGAATGGTACAGTTTCACGAAAACTCCTTTACTGTAGCTGATTTACCCGGTTTAATTAAAGGAGCGTCATTAGGCAAGGGATTAGGAATTCAATTTTTAAAACACATTGAACGTTGTAAAGTTATCGCACATATTATAGATTTTGGAAGTGCCGAGAAAGATCCGATTGAAGATTTTGAAATCATTAACAATGAATTAAGATCTTATAATTTAAAATTAGAAGCAAAACCTCAACTGATAATCGCTAATAAAAGCGATTTAGAAAACTTTAACTCTCATCTACAAGCATTTAAAGCAAAATATCCTAATGTGAAAGTGATTGCCATTTCTGCAATTTTTCGCGAGAATTTAGAGAATGTAAAAGCTAATTTATGACAATTACTACAACAAACTGCTTATACACCAATTGAAAATCCGAAAGACGAAGTTAAAGTTATTAATTTTGAACCGGATTTTATAGTTAAAAATCCTTACAAAGGATATTTTGATGTTAGCGGTAAAAAAGTAGAGGAGTTATATTATAAAATTCCAATTAATACATATGATAACTTATTAAGATTTAATAATATCTTAAAAAAAATTGGTGTATGAAACGAATTAATTCGTCGTAACATCCAAAAAGGAGATATTGTCAGTATCTATGGATTTGAATTTGAATGAGAAGATGAGAAGTAGGCGGTAATAAATGATTAAAATGTTTAAAATACTACCTAGTAGTCTTAAACGACAATTTTATATCGGAACTTTTTTAATTATTGTTAATGTTTTAATTACAATGTTTATTCCGATTTTAATTTCTCAATTTCTCCCACTTTTGATTAATTCAACTGGTCAATATCAAATTATTATTTTTAATATAACTGCATATACTTCTAATAATTTTTCTAATACTTTAGGGTTACTACTAGGAATAACGCTTGGAATGATTGCATTTTCAGCGCTTATGTCTATTTCAGGGTTGTTAATAATAGTTTGAGCCGGCGAAAAAGCCTCTAATTATTATCGTGATGCACTCTTTTGTAAATATCAAATTCTTTCACTAAAAGAGATCGCACATATTACCCCAGAAAGTTTAATCACTAGAATTAACGATGATGTTGCTGTCTTTTGAGACTTTTTAATTGGAGCATCAACTACATTAATTAAAGCACCATTTTATATTATCACTGGTTTAATTTTTGCATTCTTAACTGATGTTCCACTCACTTGAGCAATCATTGCCGTAATTCCTTTGTTGTTATTTGTAATGACTTTTATTTTCAAATATGTAAGACCACATATTATGAAAAATCGTAAAAATTTGGATGCTATTACCAAAGAATCTGATGAAAATATTTTAGGAATTCGATTTATTCAAGCGTATAATCTACAAGATCAACAATATGCAAAATTTAAGGCTGCTAACCGTAAATGAAGATCAACAGAAAGCAGTATTTTCTCTATTTTTTCATTAGCAATGCCTGCTTTTTTCTTTATTATTAACCTTATTGTAGTTTTTATTTATTCGGCTGCATATGTGATTTTGGATAAAGATCATTCCCTTGCAAATACCACACAATTAATTGCTAAAATTAATGCGTTTATGGAATATGAATTTATTATTGCTTTTGGGATTAGCAGTTTTAGTCAGTTTTTAGGCACCTTATTTCGTGCTAGAGTATCCGCTCAAAGGATTACATATATTTTAGATTTTCAATCTAGTGATCGACCTTTTGAAACTAACTTATTATTAAGTAATCAAAACAAAGCAGCCTATAGTATTGAATTTAAAAATCTTAATTTTAAATACTTTGAAACCTCTGAAGATTATGTTTTAAAAGACATTAATTTCAAATTAGAATCAGGACAAACCTTAGGAATTATTGGGCCAACCGGTTCTGGTAAATCTACTTTAGCTAATTTATTGGTTAAAAATATGCAATATCTCGATGGGAATATTTTAATTGATGGTAAAGAAGTTAATCATATAGATACCAATGATTTACGTAAAGATGTCGGAATTGTTTATCAAGATGCGCTTCTTTATTCGGGAAGTATTAAATCTAACTTGCTATTTGCTAAAGAAAATGCAACTGATTTAGAATTACAACAAGCATTGAATGCTTCGTGTGCAGATGAATTTGTAGAGAATTTTAGCGATAAATGAGACCACGAAGTAGGACAACGCGGCAAAAACCTTTCTGGAGGTCAAAAACAAAGACTAACCATTGCACGTACTTTGTTAATTAAACCTAAAATTCTTATTTTAGACGATTCAACTAGTGCTTTAGATAACATTACTACTAAAAAACTGATTTCTAATTTAAATAGAGATTATCAAACTACTAATATTATTATTACACAAAAAATCAATTCAATTAAGCACGCTGATAAAATCTTGGTTTTAGATAAAGGACGCATTATCGCATCTGGAACACATAATGAATTGATACAAAATTGTCAATGATACTGAGATGTTAATTATAATCAATTAGAACAATAAGGAGTAAGATGAAAAAAACTCATTCAAATTGAAAAACTTTTAAGATTTGACTTGCTTTTATCAAACCAGATCGTAAACTAATTTGATTTGCAATTTTGTTTTCAGCGATTAACTCAGTAGCTTATATTGGTGGAAGTTTTTTAATTGGTTATATTATTAATGCATTTTTTGAACCCTTAGCTAAAGGTGCCTTACAATGAGAAAATTTTAATGCATTAAAATTTTGATTATTACTAGGAACCTTAGTTTTAATCTATTTAATTTATGCTGCTTTTAAATATTTAGAAAACTTATTTTATGTCAAAATTAGTTTTAAAGCTGCAGGCCGGGTGCGTAATAATTTAATTGCTAAATTATTAAAACTACCGATTGCATATTATGATCATAATAAAACCGGAAATTTAATTTCTAGTTTAATTGTTGATGTCAATAATATTGCCTTGTCTTTATATCAGAGTTTAACTCAAATTATTGCTGCTTTCTTTAGCATTAGCTTATCTATTTTGATGATGTCGCTAATTTCAGTTGCATTAACTTTGATTGTAGTTCCGATCTCGTTATTGATGTTCGGTGGAATTGTTTTATTGATTAAAAAATCGCAACCTTATTTCATTAGAGTTCAAGACGCATTTGGTGAACTTAATGCATTCGTTGAAGAAATGCTAGCCAACACTAAAATCACCAATTCATTTAACCGTCAAGCATTAATTAATAGTGAACTTAAAAAGATTACTAAAAAAATTCGTCATATTGCTTTTAAAGGAGATATGATAACCAAGAGTTTAGAAACTATTTATTATGTGATTTCTAACTCAATTATTTTAGTGATTTCTGTAATTTCTGCCTTATTTTATTTATACAACCTTAGCGTTTGAGGAGTAGCTGGTTTAGGGGCTGATATCAAGGGCAAAGCAACTGCCGCGCTGATCTTTACTTATATTTCTTTAAATTGAAATTTTATTGGCCCATTTCAACAAGTTTTAGCAACAGTTTTTAACGCTCAAGTCGGAGTTGCCGCAACTACCCGTGTTATTCGGATTTTAAATGCCGTTGAACCTTCTAAAGCAGCTGAAAAAATTCGAATTGTTAAAATTGCTTATAATGAACAAAAGCAGCAATATCAAGAAACTAATAAAAAAGATCCATTTGGATTTGCGGCTTATAAATATATAGATGCTAATACCCAAGAAGTCACTTATAAATCTGTTAAAGGTGAAGTAGTTTTTGATAATGTTTATTTTAAATATAATGAAAATTCAAAACATTATCAACTGAAAGGAGCATCATTTAAAGCGAAGCAAGGTAAAGTGATTGCCATCGTTGGGCCTACTGGCGCCGGAAAAACTACTATTATTAACCTAATTTCAAAATATTATGATTATCAAAAAGGAAGTATTAAAATTGATGGAAATGAATTAAAAGAAATTAATTCAGAAGATTTAAAAGATATTTTGACCATTGTACTACAAGATTCGTTTTTATTTAATGAAACTATTTTAGCAAATTTAAAGATGACCAATCCCGATGCTACAACGCAAGAGATTGAACAAGCAACCGAAATGACTCAAGCACATCACTTTATTCAAAATATGGAAAAAGGTTATCAAACACCGATTGAAAATAACGGAATGAATATTTCGCAGGGACAAAGACAATTGTTATCTTTATCTCGTGCAATTTTATCAAATCGTAATATTTTGATTTTAGATGAGGCAACTTCAAACATCGATTCAAGTACTGAACGTATCGTTCAAAAATCAATGTTGCATTTAATGCAAAATCGTACTTCATTTATCATTGCACACCGTTTAAGCACGATAAAAAATGCTGATTTAATTTTAGTTGTTAATGATGGAGAAATCATTGAAAGTGGTACACATCAACAACTCTTAGCTTTGGGTGGTTTTTATAATAATTTATACAAATCACAATTTGATGAATAAACCAAGAAGATCTTTGATTTATTTTTTAATAAAAATCAGCCTATAATTTAGGCCGATTTTTAAGTATTAAGAGTTCTTTTGTTGTGATGGAGTTCATTTTAAAGCGTTAGTTAAATCTTCAACAGTTTTTAGTTTTTTATCATTTGTAAATCCGTTAAAACCAGCAGCTAAACCACTAACTCATCCACCGTATGATGCGTTACCACCGATTTGCACATAACCTTCAGCTCAACTTTCTTCGCTTTTTATTGCATTGCCTTGAGCATCTTTGGTATATTTAATACCTTTAACGTTTGAATCAAAGTTTCCAAATAATTTTCCAAGTTCTTTATTTACTATATCTTTACGTTGTTCATTTGTTTGATTTGCTGATCTAATATCATTAAAATCATCAAAGTTATCACCAATACGCATTACTGTTTTTAAAGACACTGCATCACCAAAATCTTGTCCATTTACAGATAAGTTTCATTTTTTAGAATTTACTAAATTCATACGTTCTTCTTTGTGTGATTTAATACGCTTTCCATTTTCGTCTTCTTTGATGTTAGCTCAAGGTTTATCTGTGTTTAAATCCACACCTTGCATCCAAAAAACTCAATCAGGTAAATATGCTTTATTTAAACCTTCCTTAATTAAATTTTCACGTGTTGGAATTAATTGGTTTTTTTGTTCTCTGTTTGAATTAAACATAACAATTCCACCTTTTTTATAAACGTGATCTATAAATTCAAATGCACCAGGTATTTTTTTAGATACTTTATCTTGAACGAATTCATTTCATGTTTCAGGTGAAAATGATGCATTATTAGCTACTAATCAATGTTGATAACCAAAGTTATCTAAGATAGTTTCATCGATGTCCATGAATACTACTGGAATTGATTTGTTTTCTGAAGTATTTGAAACAGTTAATTTTGAAGTTTTTGGATCAATCTTGGCTTTATCCAATTCGAATACATTTTTTTGGCTATCAACTAAAGCATCAAATTGTTTCATAGCAGAACGATATTGAGAAAGCGCCATTGCATCTCTTTCGGCCGAAACACTGTTTCATAGATTAGAAAATACGCCCTGATCACTTAAGATATTGAATTTATTTCCTTGAGGTTTTTCGGTTGGCCCACAAGCAGCTGCGATCGCAACGGTTGGAACAGTAGCAACGAATGCTGCCGAAGTTAAAATAATTTTTTTAAATTTCATATTGTTTTATTTTCCTTTATTTTGTTTGACATGTACTAAAAATATTTTAATATATTATTTCAAAATTATAAATAAAAATACAGCAAATGCTGTATTTGAAGATTTATTATATTGTATTATTTTGCTAAATTACGAGCACGAATGACTACGTAAGGCATTAATGCGACATATCTCGCTCTTTTAATTGCATTAGCTACTTTTCTTTGGTGTTTAGCACAAGTTCCGGTCATAGCTTTTGCTTTGATTTGTCCGGTTGCTGAAATGTATTTGTTTAATAATTCAACATTCTTGTAATCAACATAGTTGATTCTTTCTTCACAAAAAGCACATACTTTTTTTCTATTAGAAAAAGCTTTTTTACGTTTATTAAAAGCCATAATTCTCCTTTTTAATTAAAAACATCGATGTCCTCATCTACAATATCTAAGTCATCTAAATCGTGTAGTTTTTCATCAACAGATTTTTTGTTTTCGAAAACTTCATTTTTTGAATTTTCAGTGTTTAGATTTGTGGACAAATTTACATCTTTTGAAAATTGATTTGTATTATTAAATGAAGTAAAAGTTGGGTTTTCATAGGTAGTTTTTTTAGTAAAATCATCAAATGTACCACGTTGTTTTAGTCTTTCATCGGTTACACGTTTTGATTCTAAGAAAGTGATATTATCCACATGTACATCTAAAGCACGAATTGTTTGATTAGTTTTTGATGAAACATATGAATTAGATTGTAATGTTCCTTCAATTGCGATTAAGCTTCCTTTTGGAACTGAATTCTTAAATAAAACGGCATTTGTACCTCAAGCAACTAATGGAATAAAATCAGTTACATCATTTTTAGATTGTATTCTTCTTTGAACTGCTAATGTTAGACGTACATAAGGTGTACCTGATGATGTGCTATTTAATTCTATATCAGTGGTAGTTCTACCAATTAAAATAACCTTATTCATTATTTACCTCATTTATTAAAATTATTTTGCTTCTGTTTCGGCAGGTTTATAAACTCTTGGACGTTTTTTGAATTTATCTGCTTCATCAGTAGGTTTTGTTTCTCTTTTTGTGAAAGTTCTTTTTGGTTTTAGATGTTTTGATTCTTTTTTAGGTGTTAAACCTTTTTCTGAATCTAAGTTAATTACTAAAGTTCTTCAAATTTCTTTAGTAATATTTACACGTCGTGTAAATTCTTTTGGGCTATCAGCATTTGCTTCAACTAATGCTAAAACATATTGCGCATGTTTTGATTTATTAATTTCATACGCTAATTCGTGTCTATCTAATTTTTCGGCCTTTTTGACACCTTGACCGAAAACATCAGAAAGTAAATCAAAAGCCACCTTAACATCAACTTTTGGATTTACAATCATCATAATTTCGTATTTATTCATTACTTAATTAAAATTTCTCCTTATGGTCATTTCTGGGCTAAATTAGCCAAGGAGTATTGCAATATAATACTCAAAATAAATTCTACCATTTTGCATTAGATTTCCAAAAAATATATCAAACTATTTTAGTTAGTTATAAGTGCTTTTTAATTTATTTCATGATCATTATATAATAGTGATTAAATAAACTTAAAATCATTTAATTAAGTCAATAAGAAATAAAAATTTTAGTAATTAAAAAACTAAATTTAAAAAATATTGTATTATATTAAGATATGAAAAATTTAGTAATCGTCGAATCACCAAATAAAGTTAAAACCATTCAAAAGTATTTAGGAGATGATTTTAAAGTTGTAGCTTCTGTCGGTCATTTTCTTAAAATGAAAACTGATGGAGTTTATGGTTTAGGAATAGATTTTGAAACTTGAGAACCAAAATATAGTTTAGATTCAACTAAAAAAAATATTGTGAAAGAAATTAAGGAATTAACTAAAAATTCTGAGCATATTTATATTGCAACCGACCCCGACCGTGAAGGCGAAGCAATCGGTAGTCATTTAGTTACATACTTTAAGCTAAATGATAAATATTCTCGTATTAAATATAATGAAATTAGTGAAGAAGCGATTTTAAACGCTCTTAAAAAAGCGAGCCCTTTAGACGAAAATTTAGTTAATGCTCAAAAATCACGAAGAATGTTAGATCGGATTATTGGGTTTAGAGTTACTAATTTAATTAAAAATAAATTTAAAAATTCTCCAGGTCTACCGACTGCGGGTCGAGTACAATCTGTGGCTTTAAAACTAATTGTAGATCGCGAAAAAGAAATTGAGGCATTTGTACCTGAAGATTTTTATAAACTTAATGCTTTAGATGCTAAAGGCCAAGTTTTAGCAAATTATTTTAATACTAAAAATCCCGAAGATAAACGCGAATGAGTTCTAAAGGATGAATATCCTGAAATGTTTAAGTATTTTCAAACATCAAAGAAAGAACTTAAAGTAGTTGATATTAAAATTTCTAAGCGCAAGATGAGTGCTATTACGCCGTTTAAGCAATCAGTTTTATATAAACGTAGTCCTTATTCAGCCGCTTCCACTCAAATAATTATTCAAAAGCTTTATGAAGGATTTGGTGATGGTGGTTTGATTAGTTATCCAAGAACTGATAGTACTAGAATGTCGGAAGGTTTTATTAAAAAAACACAAGCTTTCATTAAAGACAAATATGGTTCTAACTATGTTGCTGAAAACGTTAAGGGTGTGAGTGGTGATCAAGATGCTCATGAGGCAATTAGAATTACTAATTTTAATCTAACTCCGCAACTTGCAAAAACAACTTATCCTGAAATGACTGACCGAGAATTAGCAATTTACACTCTCATTTATAACAATACCTTTCAGTCTTTAATCGCACAACCAATTCGTGAAAGTACCTTATTTACCTTTCAAAACGGTGATTACTTGTTTAGAAAATCATTCTCTAGAGTTTTATTTGACGGTTACTACATCATTAACAAAGAAACCGAAGATGAAGTCAATCCTAATTATAAATTAGGTGATGTGATACCTGTAGATAAATTTGAATTTTTAGAATACCAAACTCAACCTGAACCAAGATATAATGATGGTAGTTTGATAGAAAAATTAGATGAAATTAAGGTAGGTCGTCCATCTACTTTTGCTTCTACTGTTAATATAATTAAAAATCGTGGTTTTGTTGTTCCAGATAAATCTCCACTTATACCAACAGATTTTGGTAAAAAAGTAAGTAAAGCACTCAATGATTCATTCTCAGAAATTTTTAACGAAAAATATACCGCTTATGTCGAAGAACAATTAGATAAAATTGCAGAACATCAATTACAAAAAGATTCAGTAATGCAAGAATTTTGACAAAATTTTGAATTAAAAATTAAAGATGCATCAAATCACATGGAGGTTGTAGTTTTTAAATTACATGAATTACAAAGACCATGTCCGAATTGTGGTGGTGTTTTAGTGATTCGTAGCAATAAAAAAGGTCAAAAATTTATTGGATGTAAAAGTTTTCCAACATGTAGACACTTAGAAAGTTGCAACGATACTGAATGTCAAGCAGAAAATAGCATAAATAATCAAATAGAGGAAGAATTCACTGAATAGTGATATAATAAAATACAAGCCTCAAAGCTACACTACAAAATTTAAACTAAATAGTGTAGCTTTTTTAATCTATTAAAATTTTACTTACTTGTAAAATGTGAATAATAATGAATATTTTTAAAAAATTAGTAACAAGAAAGCAGTTATCAGTAAATAAGGCGGACTATTTATAGAATTATTTATAAATTATAAAGTTAATAATTAATTAATATTTTGAACACTAATATTAGTGTTTGATTTAAATTGATAATAATCATTTTTTAAAAGAGTATAATATAAATGTAGGTGGTAAAAATGAAAATAAGAAAAATATGAAAAATTATGTCTGGTATAGCATTAGTTTCTACTGTACCTTTTGCTCTTTCTGCTATATTTACAGATAAATACAGAAATACAAAAAAATACGACAATTTATGAGATAAACTTGGAATTACAGAAAGATCTGATAAAAAAATAAAAATAGGAATAATTGATGGTGGCTTAGTTGATTATAGAATGTTGAAGTTTAATGGAAAAACAATTTAAAAAAATAATGAAAATTTCAATGAAGAATAATTATAGTATGATAAATAATAATTATTTATTTAGAAAATCTGATGGAATTGAATATACTAATTTTGTATTAGGATCATATAAATTTATTTTAGTTCTCTCAAATTTTTCTGATTTGTTTAAACTTTCTCATAGCAGGAGATCAAATATTAGCAATGATGAAATAAATAATCATGTAAATCTCTTTGAAACAAATCTAAAAGGAAGCATATTTGCTACTCCTGATTGAATTTACAGACAATACCATGTTTCATCAATGAATTATAATTACAATAATATTTTAGGTAATACATTTATATCTACCAATAGATTAATGCTTCCAAATGATACAAATTATAGAGGTTGACCTTATAAATATACAGTATATATTAAACCTAAAAAAGATTTTCAGAACGTTAATTTAACGTATAAAAATTTGTATGTAATACTTGCAGATTCTACAGCTATATATGAAACAAGATCAAAATTAGAAACTTAATATGTTTAAAAAGAATATTAAATGATTATTTCTTATTAATCTTTTTGCTATTTCAGGCATAAGCGCCGGTTGCGCTCAACAAGTGGCCGAACAAAAAGATAATCAAGAAGCTGAGAATCCTTTTGAAAAGCAAAATTACAAAAAAATTAAAGATTTAAAGCAAAATTTAAAATCAGAAAATCTAATACTAAACAGTAAATTTGGTAAAAATTTAATAAAAGAAATCGATAGAGAACATGCTATTTTTGCTTTAATTTCAACAGAAAACATAGATAAAAAAATAAATTTTACTAAAATTTCAAATTCATATAATTTTGAGTGAAACTATGAAAATATTAAAAAATATTTTGCAAATGAAAATGAGGTTTTCTATAACAAAAGAAATAATATGATCCTTGAAATCTTACCTTTATTAAATAAAAACGAAGTTTTAGTTAATCTTTTATTTATCAGAGATATGGAAAGAACATGAATTTATCTATTTAAAGAAGTACAAACACCCGATTATCTTGCATTCGAGTTAACATCGAGATGAGATTATGAATTTGGTGAAGAAATGCAAGAATACAATAACTCAAAAATAAATAATATTACAATTCAAGATGATAAATTTCAATTAAATTTAATGCAAAAAACAAGTTTTTTAAGTTCGGTTACTGAAACAAAACATAAATTTAACGTAAGCAAAAGTAATTGAGAAGTTAAATTAAAAGATAACTTATCTGCTTTATATTTTAGTAAAAATATTATTTTAGATAAAAGTAAAAACAATAATGTTCCTATAATGTCTCAACAAAGAGTATATGATGATCTTTGAGAATTTATGTTTAATAATTCTTATTATACAAGAATTTGATCACACGATGTTGATGAATATTTGAAAGACCGTAAAAAATATGATGACTTAAATTCTAATACAGAAACTTCTAAACTTAAAATGTTGGCTAAATCATATTTAGTTGATTTGAATACTACAAAACTTTCGTACGATAATAAAGGCATAATTAACAACATTAATGTCATATTTGAGAATTCTAATTAAGTTTTAAATAAATGAAAATCACCTGAGCGGTGATTTTTTATGCTTTATTATCTGAACCAAATTCATGAATTTTATCTTTAATAGTTTGACACATAGCATCATATCCCGGTTTATATAATTTGCGTGGATCAAAATTTTTTCCTTCTAAATCTTTGTTAGATAAGATAAATTCACGAATTGCTTGATGATTAGCTTGTTGCAATTCGGTATTTACGTTAATTTTAGTTACACCTAAGGAAATAGCTTTCTGGATTTGATTTTTTGGTATTCCACTTCCACCGTGTAAGACAATTCCGATTCCAGCAGCAGCTGAAATTTCTGATAATGTTTCAAAACTTAATGATTTTCAGCTTGTAGGATATGGACCGTGAATATTTCCAATTCCTGCAGCTAAAACATCAATTCCTAGTGCGGCCATTTTGCGTGCTTGTTGTGGGTCAGCAAATTCGCCATCACCAACTACACCATCTTCTTCGCCACCGATGGTTCCAACTTCAGCTTCAAATGACATATTTTTTAATTTTGCCAATTCTACTAATTCTTTAGTTTTAGCATAATTTTCTTCAAAACCAAGATGCGATCCATCAAACATTAATGAGGTATATCCTTCGGTTTCTAAAGCTTTTTTAGCACCTTCAAAAGTTCCGTGATCTAAATGTAAAGCAACAGGTATAGTAATTTTTAAATCTTTTACTAAACCTACTACCATTCCACTTACTACATCAAAACCACCCATATATTTAACTGCTCCTTCAGAAGTAGCTAAAATGATTGGTGATTTTTCTGCTTCGGCAGTTAGTAAAACCGCCTTAGCTCATTCTAAATTATTAATATTAATATGCGGAATTGCATATTTTCCATCTTTTGCTTTTTTTAGCATTTCCTTAGCATTTACTAATGGCATTTTTCTCCTTTATTATGCGGCTTTTCAAGTACCGTCTAAATTTCTATGAAATCTTTTATCTACAGTTAATAGACGATGAAGTTCACCCATTTTGGTTTCACGAACTTGATCGTATGTTAATGTATTGCTTCCTTGTACATATTTAAATCAATTATCTTTAAGTTGTTCTTCAACTTTACTAAAAATTTGATTAAAGGTAAATGATTTTCCAGGTTGTGAACTTACAATTTCGGTTGTAATTTCTAACATTGTAGAATTTTTCATCTTGTCCTTTCTCAACATTATAATATCTAAATTGTATTATTTTATTTATTTTTGTTAAATAAAATTTTCATTTTTATCAGATTTTACATTGTTTCAGGAGCGTTAATTCCCATTAAATCCAATGCTAGTTTCATAACATATTTAACCGCTAATACCATTGCTGCATAAGAACTTTCAAATTCATGTCCTTGCAGTCTTGTTTCTTCATAAAAACTATTAAATAATTTTACTAAATTTAATAAATACTGACTTAGTAAATTTACCTTAGCACTATCAACAATCGTTTTGAGTAAATCAATAAATAAATCTAAAGAAATGATAATTTTTTTTGCTTTATTGCTAAATATGATGTTTTTTTGTAGTTGTGGAGTAGTTAATTTTTTAAGTAATGATAAAGTTCGGGAATATCCATATTGTACGATATAAACCGGATTATTAGAATCATTTGAATTAACAAAATCAATATCAAAATCAAATTTGTTACTAATATCTCTAGTTAACATCATAAATCGAATGATATCTGCCGAAACAACATTAAGTAAATCTGATAACGTTATACTTGTTCCAGCTCGTTTAGACATTTTAAATTCTACACCATCTTTGATCAATCTAACTAATTGAATAATTAGAACCTCTAATTTATCGGCGTTATAACCCAACGCTTGTAAAGCAATTTTCATTCTAGCAACATAGCCTGAATGATCGGCACCTCAAATATTTACTAAATAATCTGCTTTTTGTAATTTAGTTAAATGATAAGCAATATCGGGCAATAAATAAGTGTTATTTGCGTCATTTTTAATTAAGACGCGGTCTTTATCATCTCCAAATGTAGTGGTTTTTAAAAATAAGGCTCCGTCTTTTTGGTAAGTATGTTGATTTAATTGAACTAAAACTTTGTTAATTAAATCGCTTTGTAATACTACTTTTTCACTTGAAAAAGTATCGAAATATACATTTAATTTTGCTAAATCATTTTTAATTTTGTTTAAGAAAATTTCAATAGCAATATTTTTTAATTTTATTTTTTTGGTTTTATTCAAAGTTAAAAATTCATCTTTATACAATTTGTAAAGCTCTTGTGCGGCTCAAATAATATCTTCACCTTGATAACTTTCTTCAGGCATTTCTACTTTTTCTTCAGAATATAAATTTTTATAACGTACTCAAAGTGAATTAGCTAGAACTTCAATTTGGTTTCCGGCATCATTAATATAATATTCTGCTTCAACATCATAACCTACATGTTTGTATACATTTACTAAACTACTTCCAAAAACCGCCCCACGCACATGTCCTACGTGTAAAAAACCGGTTGGATTAGCTGAAACATATTCAACGTTGATTTTTCTTTTTTCTGATATGTTTTTAGCATAATTTTGTTTTTGAGAATTTATATTAGAAATAATTTCTATAAAAGCAGAATCATCTAAAATAATATTTAAAAAACCAGGTGTTGTAACATCAATTTGCTTAATCAATTTATAAGTTGCTAATTTATTAGATATATCTTGAGCAATCTGTATTGGATTAATTTTTTTATATGTCTTTAAAACGAAGGCTAAATTACTAGATAAATCATAAACTACTGCACTATTATTTTTTTGTGATAAATTTGGTTCTGCAAGCACAAAATTTAATTTTTTTATATCAAAATTGAGATCAAAATAATTATCTTGTTGCATTTGAATTACTATTTCCAACATCTTTTTTTTGAGATTTTGAGTAATTGACATTTTTCTCCTTGTATTAAAATTTTAACAAATAAAAACTAAATTTTAATAATCTTTCAATTAATAAATTTTAGAAAAAAGTGTATTATTTATAAATAAATACAATAATAAAAAGGGGTCAAATGAAACAAACTTGCGATAAATGTAAACCATTTTTGGGTTGTGTATGTAATCAAGAAGTTCCGAGTAATATTAAAGATTTAATTGATGCTTTTGGTGGGGCGACAAACTTAAAAAATTTAAACAATAGCGTTTCACAACTACGTTACGATGTTAATGATTTAAAATTAGTTTCTGAAGAACTTTTAAAAAAATGTGGAGCTAAAAATGTTGCAATTTTTAACGAATCCAACCATATACAAGTGGAATTAGAAAAAAACGCTGAAGAATTAAATTTTGAAGTAAAAAAATATCTACAATTACTTCAAAGACAACCAATAAACACAAACACCAAACAAACATCTATCAAAAATAACTTGGAGTCCACTGAAACTAATGAAACTATTGATGTTTTAGCTCCTGTTTCAGGAAAATTAATAGATTTAAAAACTTTAAATGATGGAATATTTTCAGCAAACTTAGTTGGTAATGGTGTAGCAATTCAAATGGATAAAAGTGCAAAAAGTATTAATATAATTGCTCCTTTTGATGGAAAAATCCAAATGATGACTGCGGCAAAAAATCAATTTATATACCACAGTGATTGTGGTTTAGAAGTTGTAATTTTAGTTGGTTTAGATGCAGATAAGTTAAGTGGAATTGGCTTTGAAACAATAAATAAAATTAACACTGAATTAAAAGCGGGTGAAACACTATTGAATCTAAATATGGAAAAGATTGTGGCAGCAAATTTAGATATACATTTAATTATTTGCAGTATAGATGATGCGAAATTTCAAATATTGCAAAAACCGAATTCAACTATATCACAGGGAGAAAAAATATTTTCTTTAACAAAATAGTATTTGCCAAACGCTTCGGTGTTTGGTTTTTAAACCAAATATAAGTTGATAAAAAACAAAAAAGTAGATTAAATTTATCTGCTTGGTGTTATTAATGTATTATAATAATATCACACGATTTAGACATAATCATTAAAGAGGTAATAATGGCAAAAAGAAAACATATAGTTGTTTTAATAAATGGTAAAAGAAGGAGTGGTAAAGGTTTATTATCATCTGCTTTAGCCGAAAAATTAAGAAAAAGATTTGATGATAATATTCATATTTTATCTTTTGCAGAACCCATTAAAAAAATCACAGAACCAATCCTGGAAGAAATTAAATGAGATGGAAAAGACAAAGAAGTTGTTCGTCCGTTATGAATTGCAATGGGTGAAGTTGGAAGAAATGTTGATAACAATATTTGATGTACTAGAGTTTTCAATAAAATTAGAGATATTATTAAAAAATCTATCGAAGATAAGAAAAATACCTTAATTTTAATAGATGATTTAAGATTCCCAAACGAATTAGATTACTTTAAGAAGGAAATGAAAGAAATCCAGGAATCACAAAATAAGGATAAAGATGTTTCAAAAGTTATTGCGATCCGGATTGAAAAATTTATGGATGCTAACAAATTCGTTTTAGGAGTTGATGATAATTCTACCGAAACTAGTTTTGATAAGTTGGTAAATATTTGTTTTGACCATATTGTTCCACAAAATACAATGATCAACGAAGAATGAGTTGCTGATTTTAAAGGTGTTGACATTTCTGCCAATACAATTATTGAAAATTTTTTTAAATAATGGCTAGAAAATACTACAACAACCAGCACTACATTATTGATAGAGCAAACAGAGTTATTAAACTACTCCCGGATTTTTATAAACAGTTACAAACTTTTGACCGTTGAAATGGTTATAAAAAAATTGGTGGAAGTAGTGTTGGAGATATTTTAATATCTAATACTTATAAATCACAATTCAACGCTTTTTGTCATATTACTAGATTAAAACTTCCGGTTTTGTCTAAAAAATATATTAATGCCGGAATTACCTTAGAACCTAAAATTTTTAATTTTTTAAGATCCAAACTTCCTAACAAACATATTGAAAATTATGAAGCAGCAAAGTTTAATTATGATTACTTTGAGGGCATTGATGATGTTTTGAGTGGGGTCCCGGATGGATATATTCCTGATCAAAAAATGATTTTAGAAATCAAAACCGCCAACGAAAACAAATATGCTTCATGAGAAAAGAATGGAGTTGATGCTTCATATCGTAAGCAAGCACAACTTTATGCATATTTAATGTCTAAAAAAAATAATTCAAAAGTTTCTAAATATGCTATTATTGCAGCATTTCTAAAAGATTCTGAAGGTGATTATATCGCACCACAAAACGTTGATTTAAATCAACGTAAAATAAAATCATATACCTTTAATGTAAATGATTTAGAAGCACAAGAAGACATTCGTATAGTTAAAGATTGGTATTATAAATACACTCACACTGATACATCCCCGCAGTTTGATTTCTTAAATGATGCAGACCAATTAGCATATTTAGAATGTTCAAATAACGAAGAATATCAAGCATTAATTCAAAAGTGAAAAGACGCAAAGAAAGCAGATTTAGATTTTAATGATTAATTTAATTGTTGCATCGGATTTAGATTTTGGTATCGGAATCAACAATCAATTACCATGAAAAATTCCAAAAGAATTGGAATTTTTCAATCGCATAACACAAAATGCTACATTATTAATGGGTTTGAAAACATACTTAAGCTTACCAAAAACTTTTAAAACATCACATCGAAAAATAGTTGTAGTTTCAGCTCAAAAAAACTTTTTTAAGCACTTGCCAATTTCTAAAATTTTAAAAAATACTGAGGAAGCGGTTAATTTTTTGAAGAAATATCGGAATTCAAAGGATATCTTATTTATTTGTGGGGGAGAAAGTATTTATCAACAGTTTTATCGATATGCACAAAAAATATATATTAGTGTAATTCAAGACAAATATAAAACCGATGCAAAAATAAACTTTATCCAAAATAATGAATTAACTGATGATAAAATAATATATAAAGATAATGAATTTATAAGTTATTTAATCAATAGGAGAAATGATGAATAAAATTCAACTGGGGCAAGTTTTTACGCCAGATTTTATAGTTGATAAAATGATTTCGTTAATTTCGCACCCTAATCCATTATTAGTTTTAGAACCTTCCAGTGGAACTGGTAATTTTTACTTTAAATTAACTTCTAAATTTAATAATGTTGTTGCTATTGAAATCGATGCAAGTATTGCGCATGAAAACGCAATTATAGATTCATATTTTAATACCAAATATCACCCAGATGTTAATATTGGAAATCCGCCTTATTCAGTAAGCACTAAATCATAGTCTTTTATTTCAAATTGATTCATAACACCTTTCTGTGATAACGTAGCTACTTTAATTTTAATATTCGGAAATCATTGTTTTATATTCAAATTTAATAAAATATAAGTATATAATTACATTATAAAGTAATTTTAAAGAAATGTATCTTAAAGGAGAATTATGGCAAAATTTAAACGTGTCTTTATGATTGTGACTGACGGACTCGGAATTGGACCAGATAGAGATCAAATTACATTTGGTGATGCCGGAGCAAACACCATTCGATCTGCGTCAATGGTTGAAGAATTTCAAATTGATGTTTGAAAAAAATTAGGAATTGGTAATATTACTGATTTAAATGGTAATTATTATGTACGTAAACCAATGGCCTATATGGCTAAAGTTCAAGAAGTTTCAAATGCAAAAGATACACTAGCTGGACACTGAGAAATGATGGGAATTCGTACTACTATGCCTTTTCCTACATTTGCTGAAAATGGTTTTCCACAAGAATTAATCGATAAACTTTCTGAAGCTTTTGATGGTAGGCCAATTATAGGAAACAAGGCAGCTTCCGGAACTGACATTATTAATGAATTAGCGCATGAAGAAAATGAGCGTGGAGCAATTATTGTATATACTTCAATGGATTCGGTATTACAAATTTGTGCGCATGAAGTATGAACTGGTTTAGATAATTTATATCGCTATGCAAAAGCTGCGCGTGAAATTTGTTCATCAAAACCTGAATGAAATGTAGGACGGATTATTGCTAGACCTTATATTGGGGATTTTGGGAATTTTATTCGAACCTTTAACCGACATGATTATGCTAATAAACCAGGAGAAAATATTTTACATCACCTTCAAAATGCAGGTGTTGAAGTTATTTCGGTTGGTAAAATTAATGATATTTTTGTTGGTGGCGGAATTACTAAACACTTTCCGAGTGAAGGTGATGCAAACGGAATGGATATTACCATTGATTTAGCTGAAAAGGGTGGTGAAAACCAATTTATTTTCACTAATTTAGTACAATTTGATTCGCACTATGGACACCGTAGAAATGTACACGGATATGCACAAAATATCTCGATGTTGGATGTTAAATTAGGTAAATTAATAAATGCAATGAAAGAAGATGATTTATTAATTATTACATCAGATCACGGAAACGATCCGTTATATGTCGGATTTAATCATACAAGAGAATTATTGCCGGCAACAATTTTTAGTAAATCATTTAAATCACCAAAAGTGTTATCTAAACTAAATGGTTTAGGCACTTTAGGAAATATAGTTGCTAAAAATTTTGGAGTACGTACTTTTGAAGAAGCTGGTGAAGACATTTTTGATCTTTTAGTTTAATTAAAACAAAACACCTACAACGTAGGTGTTTTTTATATTATTTTTGACCCGCCTTTTGAAGACGTTTGTTAAATCTATCAATTCTTCCGGTTGCTTTCACTTGAGTTCTATTACCAGTGAATACGGCATGACATCCTGAACAAACATCAACGCTGAAGTGTTTTTTAGTTGATTTAAAGTTAAATTCTTTTTGACATGTAGAACATAGAACAGAAACTTTATGGTATGTTGGGTGAAGATCTTTTTTCATTTTAATATTCTCCTAAACTTTAATTATTTTGAATAGAATTCAACTACCAATGATTCTTTAATTTCTGGGTGAATTTCTGTTCTTTCTGGTAATCTATCTAATTTAACCTTAAAATCTTTTCTGGTTAATCAAGTGGCGGCTTCTTTATTTGCTAAGGCTTCAGTAATTTGATTGTTTGATCTTGATTTTTCTTTTAATTCAACTACATCACCAACAGACACCATCATTGATGGAATGTTAGCTTTTTTACCGTTTAATGTAAAGTGATTGTGATTTACTAATTGACGCGCTTGTCTTCTAGTAGTGGCAAAACCAGCTCTATAAACTAAGTTATCTAAACGTAATTCTAATAATTGTAATAAGTTAGTACCAGTAACTCCTTTAAGCTTTACGGCTTTATCAAATACTTTACGTAATTGTTTTTCATTTAAACCAAATAAGTGTTTAATTTTTTGTTTTTCATATAAGTGAAGACCATAATCTGATAATTTAACTTTTCTATTTCCGTGTTGTCCGGGAGCATAAGTTCTTTTTCTTCCTTTAGAAAATTCTTTTCCTGTTTCAAGAATAGAAAATCCTAAACGGCGCGATCTTTTAAATACAGGACCTGTATATCTTGACATTTATTCCTCTTTTCTGCATAATTAAGAGGGTTTATTCCTTGTTTGTAAAATTTAACTTAATGATTTCAATTAATCAGCTAATCTACTAACAAAGTTCAACATGTTAAATTTCAAAGAAACAATAATAAACTGCTGCTAAATTTATGCTTTCTAATTTTATCATAAAAATATTTTTTGATGAATCAATTTTTAGAATTTTGAAAGCACTTCATTTAAGTCTGTTTCATGCTCTTTTGTATATTCAACTGCTTTGTGTTCTGAAATAGGTTTAACTTTAGTTCCATTAATTCTGTATGTTAAAACTTTTTTAGCACCTAAAAATTTAAAGGTACCTTCTAACCAAGAAACGTGTGAACCTCATTGATATCAATCTTGTGGTGCTCCTTGTGAAGCGACTATTAAAACATTTAAGTTAGTTAACAATCCGATTGCATCACCTTTTTTAGAATATTTATATGAAAATGTTTTATCTGCTACTGAAATAGAATCAATAAAGTTTTTTACCACAACTGCCGCTGTAAAGTTAATCATCGAAGTTGAAATCACTAATAAATCGGTTTCTTTTAATAAATTAATTCATTTATCAGAATCAATCATTTTTCAGTATTCAGGGTAAGTTTTTTTAGTTAAAAAAACTTCTGAGTGTGTATCATTTAAATCAAATCTTTGAACATCTAAGTTTTTTGATTTAAATTTAGTCTCTAAATAGTCCAAAGTTGCACCTACATATGATGAATGATCTTTGTTAATTAAATTTCCGTCTAATAATAAAATTTTTTGCATTTTCGCTCCTTAATCTAATAATTTTTATTTATTTAATAATTATATATCTTTGCAACAATAAAGAAATAAAAATAGTCTATTAATGAATTACTAAACAAAAACTACACTATATTTGTTTGAATTTTATAGTGTATTAAGGCGTTTAGATTCATAAAAAAATTTAGAGCGAGTTTCTGTAAGTAGTTTTATGTTATAAAAATAGAGATAATAACTTTTAAAATAAAGAAAAAATTATTTAATATCATAATTTTTCATTGTATATCTTAGTATATTTTTATTCAATATTTCTGAAATAGAAATTCTGAATTTAGAATAGTAATAAATTTTGGTAAAATAATGTATGAATTAAATTTATAAAAAATAACTTTAATTCAGTGTAAAATACATTTTAATTTATTTTTTTAATAAGAAGGGTTTAATAAATGAAAAAAATAAAACTTAAATTACTATTTAGATCATTACCTATTATTGCGTTAGGAGCGGTAGGAATGACTACAACCATAAAAATTGCAGATAATTGAAAAACAAAAGAACACTATAAATGATACCATAATTACGATAATAACAAACTATTAGTGAGGAAATTTAGAATAACTACATCGTCAAATGATATTAATCATATTAATTCATTAAAAAATTATGAATTAAAAGTGCTATTAGATCATAAATTAACTGATAGTGAATTAAATTCTAACGAGAATATTATTAAAATAAAAAATGATGAATTTTTAAATAAAGTGAATGATGAAAAGCTAATTTATAAAAACTATAAGACTTTAGATTTTGTGCCAATTATTTGATTTTATTTTAATTCAGAAGAAGAAAGAGAATATTTTTTTAAAAAAATTAAAAATTTTAATTCAATCTTTCAAGTAATAATTTTTGATCAAACTATCAAAAAAATGTCTAATAATTCAAGCGAAAAAGACAAATATTACAGATTTGAGAGAAAAATTAACAATAATAACGATAAGTTTCTTAATTTTATTAAACAAAAAAAGCATGAGGATAATAGAGAATATAATTTCCCAACATCGATTGGTATATTAGAAGCTAATGGTGGTTTTGATGAAAAAATGGTAGATGATTTTAAAAATGAAGGTTATGAAGTTATGCGACCATACAAAGAGGATGAATTAAACCATCATTCTCAGGAAGTACCAATGATTGCTGCAGGTAGTCAAGGTATAGATAGGCATGCAAAATTATATTTTGCAAGTTTTAAAAATGACGCAGAATGAAATGATGCTATGAAATGGTTTGCAGAAAACGGAATAAAAGTAGTCAATCATAGTTACGGAGAAATAGATGATTTAATTGGATCAAAATATAATGAAAACAATTTATTGTTAGATTATTATTCTAGAAAATATGGAATGATCAATGTGTTTTCTTCAGGTAATGGAAATGATAATAAGAAAGAAGAAAATGAGTGAATAAACGGTAATAGGTTATCGTTTAATAATATTGTAGTTGGAGCATTAAAATACAATAACGAAAGGAGAATTTCTAGCGATATAATAGCTGATTATTCTAACTATCTTTTATTTAAAGAATATGAAAGTCTATCTAAACCAAATGTTGTTGCCCCTGGATATCTATATGATAGATTTTATGAAGGTGATAATAAGATTTACGAAACTGTTGGTACAAGTTTTGCATCACCAATTGTTGCGGGTCTTGCTACAACATTATTAAGGGAAAAAGGTTTTTTAGACAAAGATTATCTTAGAATACAAGCTATAAAAGCAATTTTAGCAGTTTCATCATGACTACCTAAAGATGTTTATTTAGATTATAAAAGTAATGGATATTCAAAAATATACGGTGCGGGAATACCTGATTTTGAAAAAATGTTACTTGCTGCTGATAATTTAAAATTTAAATCAATTAATAAAAATTTAAATGGTACAGTTTTAATTTCAAATGAATTTTATGCAAACAAGGATCAAACTATAAAGGCAGCTAGTTCTTGATTATTTAATGCAGGAATTATAAAAAGAGAAGAGACAAGCAATGCTGAAAAAACTGAATGATGAAAATATATTATTCCATTTTATAATTATTATTTAAGTATTTCCAATGCAATTGATTATGCAGAATGAATTAAAACACATAGAGATTCATATTCTTTAAAATTAGGTGAAGCTTTAAAAAGACAAAATAACAAATGATTCTCTGATTATGATTTATACCTAGAAAAGAAAAATTCCGATGGAAGTTGAAATACAATTAAAAAGATATACACAGAGAATACAGTTGATGAATTAATAATTTATAAAGTTATAGATTCAGGAACCTATAGGGTTAGGGTAGAAAAATATAAAGATTCATTGTTTGAAAATTCTATTGATGACTCGTTGGTATTAACATATTTAGTTAGTTAAAGGAATATATGAAATTAACTTTTTTAAAAAATATTGTGTGTATTCCTGTATTATCCACTCCTTTTATTGTCATGTCATGTGCTTCTAACGAAACTGATTATGATGATAATTATCGCGATAGATTTACTGAATATCTAAAACTTTATCAAAAAGATAATAAAGTTAAGAGAACAAAAAGTAATTATTTTCTCAATTTATGAACAGAAAACTATTATGAAAAAATAAAAATATTTGAGAAAGGTTATGAAATATTTTATACACCAGACGACGTAAGAAATAAATTTTTAAATAAATTTAATCTTAAGATGCTTACTTATTGAAAAAATAAAGCAAAAGACCCTTATATAAAAATAAATATAAATGATATTTTTGGTTTTGATATAGAAAATATTAACGAAAAAGAGTTTAAAACAAAAAATGAAGAAAAATTTGAAGAAGAATACTTAAACGGAATGAAAATTAATGAGTTCTTTATCAATAATAATTTAATTTTATCTACCTCTTGACATAGTAGATATAATATTAATTATGATGCATTACCTTATTTAATTCCAGATATCAAAAATACACCAAATAGCGCTGAATTAAGTTATATAAAACTAAAACCTAATCAACTAAAAATGCATAAGTACGTAAAAACATCGAGTGGTGGGCAATCGTTTATTGATTCAGTTATAATAAGTAAAAAATATAAAATAAATCCAATAATTAATGACAACCTACCTAGAAGTGAAGTTATAAAAATATTTAAATTTTTAGATAAAAAATATGAGGTTAAATAATGTTTAGAAAAAGATTTTGATTTTTATCAATAATATCAGTTTTTACTGCTTCATTATCAGTTTCGTGTTCTGCTTTGGGAAATAAAGAAGAACAAGAAAACAAAGCAACAACAATCGAAGAAGAGAGAACAACATTGAATTTTTCTGCATTAATAAATGAATATCAAGATGCAACTAAAATTATTAAAACCGATAACACTTTTGGTTATTATTGAAGTTATATTTGAAACACGCAAAATAAAAAAATTTTTGATAAATCATACAAGGTATTTAGTAATGGTGATGAATTAGAACAAGAATTTCTCAGTAAATTTACTCGCCAACTATTTGTAGATGCTTACAATAGCAAAAAGTATAACTTTGGCTTTGACATTAGAAATATGGACGAACTTGCTATTCAAAAAATGTTAAGAGAAGAATTTTCAAAAATTTATTTGAATAATCAAGATTTTGATTCGTTTTTCAAAGAACACGATTTAATATTAACTCAATTTTGATTTAATAAAGCAGATTATAATTTATTTAACAAAAAATATATAATCCTTAATCCTAACAATTCGGATTCAAGAAGACTGGTTTTTGAAATAGTTAGGCCAAATGATTTGTATTATGTGGATAGTAATATAAACTTAATCAATGATTCAAATAGTTTAATTACAAATCTGCCAATCACTGGGGTTATAATCAAAAAAACCCAAAAATATTTTATAGATGAAAATCCTACGAGATCTGAGATAAAACAGTTATTTAAGTATTTGTTCATTAATTCTAAATATGCTTAAAATTTAATCTTGTAGGTTATATAAGCTGTTTTATTATCTTTGTTAAAGTAATATTCAAGTAGCAAAAAAAGATGATTTTTAAAAAACATCATCTTTTTTTGTATAAATTTTTACCGTTTAGTGTAGCTTTTAGATTTATAATTCAATGACATATTACCTGTGTCTTTTTATTTAAATTATTTGTTAGCTTTCTTCTTTTTGATTGAACGCGCAGCAAATCAAGCACCAATTAATCCACCAATTACCGCAAGAGCAATTAATACTGATATAACAATAATTGCAGTATTTTTTGAATTTGAAGGTTGTTGGTTTGTAGGATTTGTAGGTTTTGATTCTGGATTTTCAGGTTTATCTTTAGTAGCATCAGTGTTATTTGTTGACTGTTGTGATTTAAATATTGATTTAAGTGATTCTGCTAATGTTTGAGATCTGAATTCTGAGAATTTATCATTAGTTGCATTTGATGTTTTAAGCGCATCAAATTCTTTTTGTAATTCTGCTTTTTTCTCAGGATCTTTAATCGAATCAATATCTCTTTGAACTTGATCTTTTAAAGTTTCTTTCTCAACTTTTTGATCCTTAATAGCAGTATTAATATCATTAATTGCTTTAGCTAATTTTTCGGGAGTTGTAGCAGCTTTTAACAATTCTTGGTATTGTTTTTGTATTTCTGGTGATTCTAATTGTGTTACTAATGATTCAACATTACTTTTAGCAGCGTCTACTTTATCGTTTGCAATAGTTAATTGATTTTGTGCAAGTTGAATTTGATTTTGTAAGTCTAAAATCTCTTCATTAGTTAAAGTATCAGATGCATTTAACTTAACCTTTGCTTTATTTATCGCATCTGAGTATGCTTGATAAC